>DATBAA010000446.1:0-6580 GCA_036271755.1 Myxococcales bacterium
GGCGTGAACTTGATGGCGTTCGAGAGCAGGTTGTAGAGCACCTGCTTCATCCGGATGGGGTCGACCAGAAAGCTGGGAAGCTCGGACGGAATGTCCACCGTGAGGTTCAGCTCGCGCTTGACGGCCAGCGGCGAGACGATCTGCTCCACCGCCTCCACCAGCGCCCGGAGGTTGCCCGGCTCCCGCCGCAGCTCGATGCGGCCGGCCTCGACCTTGGCCAGATCGAGCACGTCGTTGATGAGCGACAAGAGGTGCTTTCCCGCCTCCACCACGTGGCTCACGTACTCCTGCTGCGGCGCCGCGAGCGGGCCGGCGATCTCCTCCGCGAGCAGCTCGGAGAAGCCGATGATGGCGTTCAGCGGCGTGCGCAGCTCGTGGCTCATGCCCGCGAGAAAGTCCGACTTCGCCTGCGTTGCCCGCTCGAGCTGCGCGTTCTTCTCCGTCAGCTCCAGGCCGCGCTCGATGAGCGCCTGGTTCCGCTCCTCCAGCCGCTCGCGGGCCGCCGCCAGATCGCGCTCGCGGTCGAGCAGCTCGGAGTTCTTCATCACCGCGTCCTCGAAGGTGGATACCAGCAGATCGAGGACCTGCTCGCGCTCGGCATTGATGATGAAGCGCTTGCCGCGAAAGGAGATCTCCGCGCCCAGCGAGAGCTTGTGGCCCGCGCGCAGGCGCCGGTTCTCGAGCAGCGTCTCGACCCGGGCCAACAGGTAAGCCGCCTCATAAGGCTTGGTGAGGAAGTTGTCGGCGCCGCACTCGAGCCCGTGGATGATGTCGATGGGGTCGGCCAGCGTGGTGAGCAGAATCACCGGCAGGCTTCCGTGGAAGAGATTGGCCTTCACCCGCCGGCACACCTCGAACCCGTCGATGCCCGGCATCACCACGTCGGTGATCATGAGGTCGAACGCGCCCTCGCCCAGCTTGACCAGGCCCTCTTCGCCCGAGCGGGCGATCACCACTTCGTAGCCAGCCTCCTCGAGGATGAAGCGCAGCTTCTCCGCCTGGGTGGGGCTGTCGTCGATTCCCAACACGCGCGTCGTCATTTCGTTTGCCCCCCGATTGTCGCGAGCGAGATCAATCGCCCGGCCAGATCCGCCAGCGGACGGATCTCGTCGGCCAGGCCCGCTTCGATGGCCGCGGCGGGCATGCCGAAGATCACCGAGCTGGCCTCGTCCTGGGCGAGCACGCAGCCGCCGGACGCCTTCACCTTCCGCAGTCCGTCGACGCCGTCGCGTCCCATGCCGGTGAGGATCACGGCCAGGAGGCCCGGGCCCAGCGCTTGCGCCATCGAGGCGAAGAGAAACGTGCCCGAGGGCCGGAAGCCGCCCACCGGCGCCGCCGCTGAAACAACGAGGTGGCCGTGGCTGCTCAACCCCAAGTGGCGGTCGTCCGAGGCCAGGTAGACGACGCCGGCGGCAGCCAGCTCGTCCTGCTCCGCCACCTTCACGCGGACTTTCGCGGTGGACTGCAGCCACGCCGCGAGGCCGCCGACGAAGCCGTTGGTGATGTGCTGGACCACCAAGATGGGGGCGGGAAAATCGCCGGGCAAGCGCGAGAAGATCTCCTGCAGCGCCGCCGGCCCGCCGGTAGAGGTCGCGATGCCGATGGCGCGCGGCCGCTCGCGAGGGCCTGCCACGGCAGACGGTAACGCGACGGCGGCGGACGGCCGTTCACCGGACCGCCGGACCACCTTCACCTCGGCCATCAACCGCACCGTCTGCAGCAGCGCGCGGCAGCGCTCGGCGAAGCCCGGCACCGCCGGACCTGCCGGCTTCTCCAGAACCGCGAGCGCGCCTGCCTGCAGCGCTTCGAGGCTGGTCCTCACCTCCAGCACTCCGCGGCCCGAGATGACCACCACCGGCGTCGGCGACTCGCGCATGATCTGCAGCGTCGCCTCGAGGCCGTCAAGCAGCGGCATGCGAATGTCCATGGTCACGACGTCAGGGCGGAGCCGCCGCGTCATCTCCACCGCCTCGAGGCCGTTCTTCGCCTGCCCCACCACCGCGAAGGTTTGCGACTCGGCGGCGATGATCTCCACCAGCAGCTGGCGCTCGGTGCTCGAGTCCTCCACCACCAGCACGCGGATCATGGCGCACCGCCGAGGAGCTGGGCGACGGTGGTCAGGAGATCGCGCTGATCGAAGCCGGACTTGACGATGTAGGCGTCGGCGCCGGCCTCGCCGCCGCGCGCCCGGTCCCGTTCGCTCTCCAGGCTGCTCACCAGCACCAGCGGCAGGTCGCGAAACCGCTTCGAGCCGCGGACGGCCTTGCAGAGCGTGAGGCCGTCCATGCGCGGCATGTCGATGTCGCTCACCACCAGGTCCGCGCCCCGGTCGTGGAGAAGGCGAAACGCCTGCTCGCCGTCGACGGCGGTGACCACTTCGTAGCCGGCCGCCTCCAAGATGGCGCGCTCCAGGCTGCGAGTGGTGGCCGAGTCGTCGGCGAGGAGGATGCGCCGCTTCGACAAAGGCTTGGTGCGATCGACCGCCAGCGAGGTCTCGCCAGTCCGTTCGAACGCCGCGCGCGTCACCTCGGCGACGTTGAGGATCAGCGCCACGTGGCCCGTCTCGAGCACCGTCGCGCCCGCGACCTTGCCGGCCTTGCGCAGCCGCGGGCCCAAGGCCTTCACCAGGATCTCCCGCTCGGACAGCAGATCGTCCACCGCGAAGGCCGCGGGCATCGGCGCGCCGGTGGCGACCGCGACGATCTTTCCGCTTCGGCCCTCGCGCTCCGGCAACGAGAGCACGCGCGCGAGCGAGAAGATGGGGATGGGCGGTCCGCTACCGGACGCGACCACCTCGCGGCCTCCGATCGAGCGGATCTCCTTCGGATCGATCCGCAGCAGCCGCTCGACGCTGGCGCCGGGAATGGCCAACGTCTCGCCGCCCGCGGAGACGAGCAGCGCGCGCAAAGTGGTCAAGGTGGCGGGCAGCGTGAGCTCGACGCGGGTTCCTTGTCCGGGACGCGAGGTGAGCTCGACGGTTCCGCGCAGCTCGGTGACGCGCGTCTTGACGATGTCGAGGCCGACGCCGCGGCCCGAGATGTCGGTGACCCGCGCCGCGGTCGAGAACCCCGGCTCGAAGAGGACCGCGAGTTGGTCGCGCGCGGCGGGGAGCCCGCGCTCGAGCGATCTCTTCTCGACCGCCGCCAGGTCCACGCCCGCGCCGTCGTCCTCGACCGAGACTTCCAGGCGCGAACCCCGCAGCGCGGCGGAGATCACCACCCGGCCTTTCTCTGCTTTCCCGGACGCCCTGCGCTTCGCCAGCGGTTCGATGCCGTGATCGACGGCGTTGCGCGCCAGCGCCAGCAGCGGATCCTTGAGGCCTTCCAGGATGGAGCGATCGAGCTCGAGCGCGGCGCCCGAGACGATGACCTCCACCTCCTTGCCACGCTCCTTCGCCAGATCGCGGATGGCGCGGTCGAGGCCCTGGCAGGCTTCGGTGAACGGCAGCAGCCGGACGCGGCGCACCTCTTCGTCCATCGACGCGACGGCGCGGCCGATGGCGCGGCGGTCATCTCGCAAGGTCGCGCCCAGCCGCTCGAGGTCGGCGCGGGCGTGGCGGAGTCGCGAGGTGAGCTCGCCCTGGTCTTGAATGGCTAGCTTCCAATCCCGCTGGAGCCGGCCGAGCGATTCGCCGACGACCGCCAGGCTCTCCTCGTTGCGCGCCAGCCTGCGCTCGGCGACCAGCAGCTCGCCGCTCCGCGCCAGGAGCAGGTCCAGCTTGGACGCCGCCACGCGGACTTGCTGCCCGGGAGCGGCTGCGGTGGCCGGAGGCTCGGGTGCCGCGGGCGCGAGTGAGGCGGGCGGCGCAGGTGCAGCGGGCGGCGCAGGCCTGGGCTCGAGAGCGGCCGGCGCTGGTCTCGGTTCGGGAGCGGCGGCCACCGGCGGGCGCGGGCGCGGCGCGAACGGCTCTCGCGGCCGCGGCGGCTGCTTCGGCCCCAGCGCGGCGAGCTTGGGAAGCACGCCGGCCAGCGGGCCCTTCGTGAGCTCTTGCCCTGCGGCGAGCCTGCGCCGGGCATCGCCGAGCGCGTCGGCCGCGGAGAAGAGCACGCCAAAGGCCTCTTCTCCGGGCGTGAAGTCGCCGTCCTGCACCGCCCGCAAGATCTCCTCCAGGTGATGGCACACCTCTTCGATGGGCTTCAGCCCCACCGACCGCGCCGCTCCTTTGAGGCTGTGGGCCGCCCGGAAGAGCGAGCGAAGCCGCTCCGCCGCGCCGGCGCCCAGCGGCTCCTTCTCCAGCGCGAGGAGGTTCTCGTTGAGCGCGCCCACGTGCTCGGGCAGCTCTTCCTGGAATGTCGCGAGGAGGCGTCGCGCGAGCTTTTCGTTGTCCATCGATCAGGCCGGCTTCGCGACGAGCGAAGCGAGGGCGCCTCCGAGGATGTTCAGCTCGCGAGCCGCCTGCTCCGCCTGCCTGGTCGAGGCCAGCGTCTGCTTGGTCACCGAGTCGATGTTGCGGATGGCCTGGCTGATCTGGCTCATTCCCACGGCTTGCTGGCCGGCCGACGCGGCGATCTGCTGCGCCGCCTGCGAGGCCTCCGCGATGGTGTCGGCCAGCGAGCGGATGGTGTCGCCGGCCTGCTCCGCCAGCCGGAAGCCGGCGTTGACGCTCTTCGTGCCCTGCTCGGTGGCCAGCACCGCGCCGCCCGTGGCCTTCTCGATCTCGCCCAGCATCTCGCGCACGCGCGCGTTTGCTTTCTTCGACTGCTCCGCCAGGTTCTTCACCTCGCCGGCGACGACCGCGAATCCCTTCCCGTGCTCGCCGGCGCGCGCCGCTTCGATGGCGGCATTCAAAGCGAGCAGGTTCGTCTGCTCGGCAAAGTCGGTGACGGTGGCGGTCACCTCGCCGATGGCCTGGCCCTGCTCGGACAGCACCAGCATCCGCTCCGCCACCGACTCCACCTGCGCCTTGACGCTGGTCATTCCGGCGATGGAATCCTCCACGGCCTTCTTGCCCGCGCGCCCCGTCTCGGCCGCGCCCCTCGCCGACTCGGCCACCACCTTGGCCCGCTGAGCGGCCTGGTCCGCGGTCTGCGTGATCTCGTCGACGGTGGTCACCGTCTCGGCCACCGCTGCCGCGGATTCGGCCGCGCCGCTCGCCTGCTGCGTGGTCGCGGCCAGGATCTCGGCCGCCAGCGCGGTGAGGCTGCCGACGGTCTTCCGGATGGGGATGGTGATGCTCCTGCTGGTGAAGAAAGAGACCGCCGACAGGAGCACGAAGGCCAGCACGGCTGCCGCGATGATGCTGGCTTTCGTCTCCTGCGCCTGTTTCGCCGCCTCCACGTCCCGCTGCGCCAGCAGCTCCAGCTCTTCGGTCCTCATCTCCTTGACGGTCCCCCGGATGGCCACCTGCGCCTTCCGGCCGCGATCGGTCCGGACCACTGCCAGCGCCGCCTCGAGGCCCGAGCGCCTGCGCAGCTCGAGGGTCTCCTTCAGCTCGTCGAGCTTGGTCGTGATCAAGGGCCGCAGGGTCGCGAGCCGCGCCTGCTGCCTCGGGTTGTCCTCCGTCAGGCTCACGGCATGGCTCACCGCCTCATCGATCGAGGCGAGGCCCCTCATGTAAGGCGCCAGGTACTCGTCCGCGCCGGTCAGAAGGAATCCGCGCTGCCCGGTCTCACAGTCGACCAGCGCCCCCAGCACCGCGTCCAGCTCGGCCAGCACCTGATAGCTGTGCGTAATCGGCTTGCGGCTCTCCAGCAGGCTGGCGGTGCTTCGCCAGGCAATGCCGCCGATGAAGAGGGGGAAGAGCAGCGCGAAGCCGAATCCCGCCGCGAGCTTCTGTCCGATGGTCATTCTCGTTGCTCCATTCATAGGAACAGCCGCGGGTCGCGCAGCAGCGCTTCGACGTCGAGCACGGTGGTCGCGTCCCTGGTCACGCCCAGCAGCAGATCCCGGCCGATGGCGGCGAGCTCTTCCGGCGGGTCGAGGACGTCCTGCCTGCGCATCACTTCGATGGCGCTGACGTCGTCGGCGAGCAGCCCCAGCTCTTCGCGATCGTGGCCCAGCACCAGCAGCCGCGAGAGATCGGTGAGCCCTTTTGGAGCCATGCCCGCGAGCCGGCGGAGGTCGAAGACCGGCAGGATCTGGCCGCGCACGTTGGTGACGCCGAGCAAGAACGCCGGGGCGCCGGGGACGAGCGTGAAGTCGACGAAGCGGACCACCTCGCGCACGGCGCTGGTCTCGAGCGCGTACCGCTCTCCGGAGAGCGAGAAGACCAGCAGCTCGATGCGATCTTCCGGCCGCAGCTCGGCCACGGGGGCGCGCGCGAGAAGCCGCGCCCGCGCCTCGAGGAGCTCTCTCTCGGCGGCCGGGGTCATGCCTTGCCGCCCGTCAGCAGACGCAGCTGCGCATCGACCGTCATGAGGAATCGGCCCGACACCTCGCCGTCGGCGAGCGCCAGCTGTTCGCCGGCGGGCCGGGCAGCCGCCAGCGCTCGCGCCCGGATCAGCGCGCGCTTCGAGCCTGGCCTGTCGCCCAGCCGCCGCAGCACGAGCCCCAGCGCGAGCGCGGCCACTGCCAATTGGCCGTCGAGATAGAGCACGCGGCGCAGCACGTCGGCGGCGTCGCGATCGCGCCCGGCTTCGGC
>DATBAA010000447.1:0-4251 GCA_036271755.1 Myxococcales bacterium
CGCCTTGCGGCACGTCGGTGACCACCTTCGCGGCCGACGGCACCGTCCACGACGTCTTCGACATCCACGACAACGGCCGCGGTCCGCACTCGGACATCACGCTGAAGCTGGCGCCCGACGGCACCATCGCCTCGTTCGAGGCGCATGGGCACAGCACCTTCGGCGCGCCCTCCGACGAGACCTTCGCGCTGACCGGCGGCCGCGCCAAATGGGACAGCCAGGACGAGCACGGCGACCAGGCCGTCAGCGGGCCGGTCTTCTTCGAGCCGCTCTCGGCGGCAGACACCGATCCCTTCCTGATCGCCGCGCTCCAGGCCCACGGCGGCACCCTGCAGCTCCTGCCGGGCGGGACGGTGAAGATGGAAAAGGCGGGCGACGCCACCATTCAGCTCAACGGCGCCTCGAAGCATCTGATCGCCTATGCGCTCACCGGCATCGCGCTGACGCCCAACTACGTCTGGACCGAGGACGACGGCACCTTCTTCGCCGAAGGCGACAACTGGTCGTGGCTGGGCCCGGAGGGCGCGGAGGCCGCGCAGGCCCAGCTGGTTGCCAAGCAGCAGGAGCTCACGCGCGCGCACGACAAAGACGTCGCCGCGAAGCTGGGCCACAAGGCGCCGGCGGCCGGAGTCGCGCTGACGCACGCCAAGGTGCTGGACGTCGAGCACGGCAAGTGGCTGACCAATCAAACGCTGCTGATCCGCGGCGACCGCATCGCCGCGCTGGGCGCTTCGATCAAGATTCCCAAGGGCGCGGAGATCATCGACCTGCAAGGCAAGGCGGTGCTGCCCGGCCTCTGGGACATGCACTCGCATCTGGGAGACGCGGACGGCGTGCTCGACGTGGCCTCGGGCATCACCAGCGCGCGCGACGTGGGCAACAAGCCCGACGTGCTCGACGACTACAAGAAGCGCTACGACGACGGGTCCGCGGTGGGTCCGCACGTCTATCGGGCCGGCTTCATCGAGGGGCGCGGCAAGGACGCGGCGCACTCGGAGATCACCGCCATGACCGAGGCGGAGGCCAAGGCCGCGGTCGAGTTCTACGCCAAGCGCGGCTACGAGCAGATCAAGATCTACAACTCCATGCCCGTCGAGCTGGTGCCCATCTTGGCGCGCGAGGCGCACGCCCACGGCATGGGAGTCACCGGCCACATTCCCGCGCATATGCTCGCCAACGAAGCGGTGAGCGCGGGCTACGACGGTATCGAGCACCAGAACCAGGTGCTGCTGAACTTCTTCGCCACTCACGAGACCGACACGCGGACGCTGCAGCGCTTCTCCCTGGTGGGCGACGAGCTGGCCGGCTTCGATCTGAATTCCAAGAAGGCGAAGGACTTTTTCGGCTTCCTGCGCGAGCACCACACGGTCGTCGACCCGACCGTGGCGACCTTCGAGCTCACGTATGTAGCGGGGCAGGGCAAGCTTCCGCCCGGCACCGAAAAGGCCGTGGCGCGGCTGCCGGTGCAGGTGCAGCGCGGCTACTTCACCGGCGGCTTGAGCCTGGAGGGCAAGGCAGACCTCTACAAGCGCTCGTTCGACAAGATGCTGCAGTCGCTCAAGTCGATGCAGGACGCCAAGGTCATCATCGTCACCGGCACGGACGGCATCGCGGGCATCACCCTGCAGCGCGAATTGGAATTGTTCGTCAAAGGCGGGCTCTCGCCCATCGACGCCATCCGCGACGCCACCATCGTGCCGGCGCGGGCGATGAAGGTGGACGTGAAGACCGGCTCCATTGCCAAGGGCAAGGTCGCGGACCTGCTCGTCGTCGACGGCGATCCGCTGGCCAACATCAGCGACATCAGCAAGTCGGTGATGACCTTCGAGGCAGGCGTGCGCTATCCCTCGAAGGAGCTCTACGAGACGGTCGGCGTGGCTCCCTGGTAGCTACTGGAGCACGGAGCAGAGGCCAGGAAACTGGCCATTGATTTTCTGCACGTCGCGCGCCGCTTCGTCCAGCTGCCGCAAGGTGCCGTCGTCGATGGGCACCTTCGCGGCCCGGGCCTTGCGCATCCGCCGCTCAGGGTCGCCCGGCATCAAGATCTCGCTCGTGGTCCTGGCCGACTTCACCCACTCGATAAAGGCGCGCGCTTCGCTCTCGAAGGCCTGGCTCGTGCCCAGCCGCGCGGGGTCGAAGACGATGGCCAGCATGTTGTTCCAGATGGCGTGCTTCAACACTTGATGGGCCGGCCGCGTGGTCTCGCCGCCGATCAGCGCTGCCCCCAAGAGCTCGCACACCATGGCCAACGCGTAGCCTTTGTGGCCAGCGGAGGTCACGAGCGCGCCGTGCGGTCCGCCTTCGGGCTCGAACATCACCGCCGGGTCGTTGCTGGGCTTGCCCTGCGCGTCGATGAGAAAATCGGCCGGCAGCTTCTCCTTGCGATTGTAGGCGACGCGAACCTTGCCCTGGGCGATGGCTGAGGTGGCGAAGTCGAGCAGCACCGGCTGTTCGCCTGCGCGGGGAATGGCGACCGTGAACGGATTGGTGAGAAAGCGCCCCTCCGCGCCGCCGTGCGGAGCGACCATGGCCTGGGCGGCGACCGCGTTGGTGAAGTGAATCGAGACCAGTCCGGCGGCGGCCGCTTGCTCGGCCCAGTGGCCGATGCGGCCGATATGGTGCGCGTTGCGCAATCCCAAGATGCAGACGCCGTCGCGGCGGGCGCGTTCAATGGCCAGCGCCATGGCCTGGTGCGCGACCGACTGCCCCAGCCCGCGCTGCCCGTCGACCACCAGCAGGCTGCCGCTCTCGGTGACCACCTGCACCGTTTGATTCAGCTGCAGCTCATTCGCCAGCAGTGACTTGATATAGCGCGGCACCATTCCGATGCCGTGCGAATCATGCCCCGCCAGGTTGGCGCCAATCAAATGCTCGGCCGCCAGCGCCGCCTCGCGCTCATTCGAGCCGGCGGCGCGCCAAAGCGCAACCGTCCAGTTGCGCAACGCAGCCGTCGAAATCTCGCGATCGGTCATGCCAGCTATATACGACGAGGGCGCCGCCCTTTGCAGGCAGCGCCCTCGCGTTTTTCAAAGCTCTGCGAAGTTTCTTACGGCAGCTGCAACGGGCCCGCCACGCAGAGGCGGTTGTTGGAGGTGCCGCCGTTCAGCTCGGAGGTGCAGTTGGTGGTCAGGGTCCAGCCCAGGGTGGTGGCCGCGTTGAACGTCTGCATCGGCCAGCCGCCGAAGCCGTTGGCGCCCTGGTTGGTGCTGCAGTCCGACGAGCCGTCCGCCGCGCCCGAGTTCTCGATGGAGTGGTTGGCCGAGCCGGCGCCAACCGAGGTGACGATGGACTTGTTGGGCGTGCCCGAGGGGATCATCAGCGAGTTGGCCGCGCCCGAGTACTGGACGCTGCGGAAGTAGATGGGCTGTCCGCCGCTGCCGCCGAAGCCGTCGTTCAGGAACGCGGTGCCGGTGCAGCTACCCGAGGCAGTCCACCAGATCTGCGAGGTCAGGAAGAGACCGTCGAGGCCGATGGAGACGATGTAGCCCTGGCTGGAGACGGTGACGCCGCTGCCGAAGAACGAGATCAGCGTGCCGAGCGGGTTGCCGTTGGCGTCCTTCACCATGGCGAGCGAGTTGCCGTCCGCGCCGGCGGGGCCAGTGGCTCCGGCGGTGCCGGGAGTGCCCGTCGCGCCAGCCGGACCGGCAGGGCCAGCGGGGCCCGCGGGACCAGTCGCGCCGGTAGCACCGGTCGCGCCCGTGGGGCCAGCGACACCCTGCGGACCTGCAGCGCCAGCCGGGCCGGTCGCGCCGGCGGGACCAATGGCTCCGGTCGCGCCCGTCGCGCCAGTGGCTCCGGTCGCGCCGGTCTGTCCAACCGGACCGATCGGGCCTTGCGGACCGACGGCGCCCTGCGGACCCTGAGCGCCAGGCGCGCCGAACGGGCCGATGGGGCCTTGCGGACCCTGCACGCCCTGCGGACCCTGAGCACCGACCGCGCCGGTCGCGCCGACGTCTCCCGTCGCGCCAGTGTCACCGACGGGACCCTGCGGTCCTTGCGGGCCGATATCGCCCGTCGCGCCAGTGGCTCCAACCGCGCCCGTCGCGCCGACGTCGCCGACCTGCGCGACCAGATCCCAGTCGGGACCCACGGTCGGGTTGGCACCGCCGGAGGCGACGGCCTGCTTGGCGATGAAGCTCGAGCCGTACGAACTGACGGCGTCGTTGGTCACGTAACTCACCGAAGCATCGAACGGGCCCATCCAGGTCAAGCCGGCCGGACCCGTCGCGCCCTGGGGACCCACAGCGCCGG
>DATBAA010000448.1:0-1599 GCA_036271755.1 Myxococcales bacterium
TCCGGCGAGGACGCCAAGGCTCCGTTGCAGGGCAGTGTGTCCATCACCGCGCCGGTGCTCTTCGGCCAGCTGCACGTGCTGCCGGTGGTGACCGCGTTCCTGCAAGCGCATCCACTGCTCGACGTGCGGCTCTTGCTCCTCGACCGCGTGGTCTCGCTTGCGGAGGAGGGCCTGGACGTTGGCGTCCGCCTGGGCGCGCTGCCCGATTCGTCGCTGCTGGCGCGTACGGTCGGCCACGTCCGCCAGGTGCTCTGCGCCTCGCCCGCGTATCTTCGCAAAGCCGGAACGCCGCAGACTCCCGAGGCGCTCGCGCAGCATCAATGCATCTCGTTTACCGCGACCGCCGCCGCGGATCGCTGGGCCTTCCGCGGCGACGGCAAGCGCGAGCGCTCGGTGCCCATCCACGCGCGCTTGAGCGTCAACACCGGCCAGGCCGCCATCGACGCCGCGCTCGCGGGCCTGGGCATCGTCAACGTGCTCTCGTACCAGGTGGCGAAGCCGTTGGCCGCAAAGCGCCTGCGCCTGGTCCTGGCCGCCTACGAGAAGGAGCCTGCGCCCATTCAGCTGGTGCACTTGCCGGGAGTGCAGACGCGCGCCGCCACGGCCTTCATCGACTTCGCCGCCGGCCGCCTGCGCAATCGCCTGGTTGCGAAATAACCCGAAGCGCGAGCCGTCAGTTGCGCGGATGGAGAAACGACAGGCGATCGTCCCCGTTGCGCTGCTGTGCGCTTACGCCTGGATGTCGCAGCAGTCGTTCGAGGTGCTGACGCGCGCTGGAAAGGCCCTCGGCCCGTACGGTTTTTCGCTCATCGTCAACACCGCCGCCATCGTGCTGATCATCCTCGTGCTGCAAGCGCAGGGGCAGCCGGCGTTGCGCGCATTGGGCATTGCCAGAAGCCCGCTGCGGCCGCTGCTCTTCGGACTGCTCGCGACGACGCCGGCGTGGCTGGGATTTCTCCTCACCGCGCAGCCGCACGCGTTCACCGCGCGGCAAATGATCCTGCTCTGCTGGTATTTCCCTTTTGCCGAAGAACTCATCTTTCGCGGCTACGTCTTCGGCCAACTCTACTTCCGCGCGCGCCTGGGGTTCTGGCCGTCCGCGCTGATTCCGGCGTTGATCTTCGCGGCTTGCCATCTGTACCAGTCGAACGAGCCGCTGGAGCTCCTCGGCATCTTCGCCATCACCGCGCTGGGCTCGCTGGTGTTCTCCTATTTCTTGATCCGCTTCGACGGCAATCTCTGGGCGCCGGTCGCTCTCCACGCGCTGTTGAACACGTGGTGGATGGTCTTCACCTCGAACAACAGCGCGCTGGGCGGCTACGCTGACAACCTCTTCCGATTCGCGTCCATCGGCCTGGCGTTCGGCATCGTCCGGTGGTTCGCAACGAAACGGCGGCCGGGCAACGTGCCCCGGCCGCCGTCTCAAACATGATGCAGCGCTGTTACTGCGTGATGGTCAGCGCGGTGTCGTCGATCTGGAAGCTGGTCGCGAGCGAGGTGTCCTCGGTGCCCGTGAACTTCAGGGTGACCGTGGTGCCCTTGAAGGCGATCAGGTTGATGCTCTGCTGCGCGTACGCCGTGTTCTTGTTCAGGTTGCTC
>DATBAA010000449.1:0-11178 GCA_036271755.1 Myxococcales bacterium
CCGCACGACTTCTTCGACGCCTCGCTCTGCGCCTGCAAGTCGTTGACCGCCACCTGGTACGCGAAGAAGCTCGGCTTTCCGCTGACGTCCGTGGACATCGAGGTCACTCGCGACAACGCCAACGAGCGGCACGGCGAGTACAAGCTGACGGTGAAGGCGACCTTTCACGGGCCTTTGACTGACGAGCAGAAGGAGAAGCTCCACACCGCCATCGAGCGCTGCCCCGTCCAGCGGCTGATGACGCAGGTGAAGATCACCGTCGAAGACGTCCGCTGAAACATTGTCACACCCCTGCCGTAGGCTTCGTTTTCGAGGAGAACCATGACCAGACGTTTCGCTCTCTTGCTCGCGCTCGCGGCCTGTTCCAAGACTGTCCAACCGGCGGCGGACCAGCCCGCGCAGACCGGCATCCAGCTGGGAGATCTCGACCGCAAGGCCGCTCCCTGCGACGACTTCTACGAATTCTCCAACGGCACCTGGCGGGCGCAGAACCCCATTCCGGCCTCGATGGATCGCTGGAGCCGCCGCTGGCAGTCGGGCGAGCAGAACAAGGAGAAGCTGAAGATCATCCTCGACGAGCTCTCCGCCAAGACCGACTGGCCCGCGGGCAGCATCGAGAAGCAGGTGGGAGACTTCAACGCCGCTTGCATGGATGAAGCGAAGGCCGACGCGCTGGGCCTCGCGCCGCTGAAGCCGATGCTCGCCGAGCTGGACGCGGTGCGGACGCCCGCCGACGTGCAGGTGGCCATCCGCAAGCTGACCGACTTGAACATCGCCGCGCCCTTCGGCTTCGGCCCCACGTCCGACCCGCACGAGCCGTCGCGCACCATCGCGGCCCTCGGCGCGGGTGGCCTGGGCCTGCCCGACCGCGACTACTACTTGAAGCCCGAGCCGCGCTTCGTCGAGGCGCGCGAGAAGTACCACGCGCACTTGAAGACCATGTTCGCGCTGGCGGGCCTCACCGACTCACCCGAGCAGGTGTTCGCCTTCGAGAAGCGGCTGGCCGAGGCTTCGCTGGACAACGTGGCGCTGCGCAACCCGAAGAACCTCGACCACCCCATGCCCTTCGACGAGCTGGTGAAGCTGACGCCGCACTTCGACTGGGTGGCGTTCTACAAGGCCGGCAAGGTGGAGAAGGCGGACCTGAACGTGGCCGAGCCGGGCTTCATGAAGGCGTTCGACCGCGAGCTTCAGGAGACCAGTCCGGCTGAGTGGCGCGGCTACTTGAAGTGGAAGGTGCTGGCGGCTTCGGCGCCGTGGCTCTCCAAGCCCTTCGCCGACGAGTCCTTCAACTTCAACCAGAAGTTCCTCGGCGGCGTGGGCGAGAAGAAGCCGCGCGGCGTCCGCTGCGCGGAGCTGACCGACCAGCTGCTGGGCGAGGCGCTGGGCAAGAAGTACGTCGAGCGCTACTTCCCGCCGGCCGCGAAGGCGCGCGTGCAAGAGCTGGTGAAGAACGAGCTCTCGGCCATGAAGGAGATCATCGAGCACCTCGACTGGATGACGCCCGAGACGAAGAAGAAGGCCGTCCACAAGGTGGAGACCTTCAACCCCAAGGTCGGCTACCCGGACAAGTGGCGCGACTACTCGGGCGTGCACGTGAAGCGCGACGCGCTCCTCGCCAACATCGCAGAAGGGCAGAAGTGGGAGGTGGCCTTCGAGCACGGAACCATGGGCAAGCCCACCAACCGCGACTTCTGGGGCATGACGCCGCCCACCTCCAACGCCTACTACAACCCGCTGCTCAACGAGATCGTCTTTCCCGCGGGCATCCTCATTCCGCCGGCCTTCGACGTGAACGCCAGCGACGCAGTGAACTACGGCGCCATCGGCGTGGTCATCGGCCATGAGATCAGCCACGGCTTCGACGACCAGGGCGCGCAGTTCGACGCCGACGGCCGCCTGCAGAACTGGTGGACGGAGCAGGACCTGAAGCAGTTCCAGGACCGCACCAGCTGCGTCGCCAATCAGTACGACGGCTACTTCATCAAGCCGGGCGTCCACCACAATGGCCGCCTCGTGCTGGGAGAGTCCATCGGCGATCTCGCGGGCGCGCGCGTGGCGTACCTCGCGTTCCAGAAGGCGCTGGCGGCGCATCCCTTCAAGCCCGCCGACGGCTTCACGCCCGAGCAGGAGTTCTTCGTCGCCTGGGGCCAGTTCCGCGGCGACCAGATCCGCGAGGAGACCCAGCTCTTGATGATCCAGGGAGACCCGCACCCCGTGGCGCGTTTCCGCGTGATCGGGCCGCTCTCCAACCTGACCGAGTTCCAGAAGGCGTGGAGCTGCCCCGCGCAGTCGGCCATGGTGCGACCCAATCGCTGCGACGTCTGGTGAGGTGAGCGTAGACGCACCTGGGGCGCGGGCAAAAGCTCGCGCCTCAGGTCTTCACCTGATGGACGCGCTGGCCGTTCAGGGCCTTATGAGGCAGCGCCGCTGGTGACCGAGCGGCAGGGGGCGCCCGTTGCCCGAACCCGAATCACCCGCGGTCGCCGACGACGACAAGCGGCGGCGCATCGAGCACGAGCGGTTCTTCGAGCTGATGCCCGACCTGCTCGCGATCCTCGGGCCCGACGGAATGCTCCGGCGCGCGAACGGCTCGTGGCTGCGGGTCCTCGGCTGGGACGGCGCGGAGCTGCTCGGCACGCGCAATGACTGGATCTTCCATCCGGACGATCTCCACCGGGCCAACAACGCCCTGGTGAAGATGGCGGCGGGCGACGGACCCTTCAAGCTCGAGGTGCGCATGCGCACCAAGGAGGGCGCCTACCGGTCCATCAAGTGGATGGCGCTCTCGGTGCCTTCCGAACAAGGCGTCTACTTCCTCGGCCGCGACGTCACCGAGGACAGGCAGGCCGAAGCGGATCTTCGCGCCTCGGAGCAGCTGCTCCGCGAGCGGGCGCGCCTCTCGGAGCTGACCGCCGACGTCGGCATCGCGCTCACCCGCGGCGATACGCTGCGCGAGATCCTGCAGACCTGCGTCGAATCGATGGCGAGCCGGCTAGACGTGGCGCTGGCGAAGATCTGGACCATCGACGAGGGCAAGCGCGTCCTCGGGCTGCAAGCCAGCGCCGGCATCGACCGCGCGCTGGACGGCCCCTTCTCGCGAATTCCGCTCGACTCCGCTTCGCTCATCAGCGCCATCGCCCGGCGCAAGACCGCGCGCTGGACCAACGATGTCGCGAGCGATCCCGATCTGGGCGACCGCGCCTGGGCCTCGCGCGAGGGAATCACCGCCTTCGCCGGACATCCGCTGCTGGTCGACGGCGAGGTGGTCGGGGTCGCCGCGGCCTTCTCCAAGACTCCGTTCAGCGACGCGACGCTGAAGGCCCTGAACGGCGTGGCCGACGCCATCGCGCTGGGCGTGCGCCGCAAGCTGGTGGAGCAGTCGAAGGCGGACCTGGAGGCGCAGCTTCGCCAGGCGCAGCGCATGGAGGCGGTGGGCAGCCTGGCCGGCGGCATCGCGCACGACTTCAACAACCTGCTCTCGGTGATCCTCAGCTACTCCAGCATGCTGGTCGACGACCTGGCGCCGGGCGATCGCGTGCGGGAAGATCTCATCCAGATCAAGGCGGCCGGAGAGCGCGCGGCCTCGCTCACCCGGCAGCTGCTCGCCTTCAGCCGCCGGCAGATCCTCCAGCCGCGCGTGCTCGACCTGAACGAGATCGTCGCCGGCCTGACGACCATGCTGCATCGGCTCATCGGCGAGACCATCGACTTCGCCACCTTCCCGGCCAACGCGGAGGCCATGGTCAACGTCGACCCGGCGCAGATGGAGCAGGTGATCGTCAACCTGGCCGTCAACGCGCGCGACGCCATGCCCAAGGGCGGCAAGCTCACCATCGAGCTGCAGGAGGTGATGCTGGACGCGGCGTACCGCGCCGGCCACCCCGACGTCACGCCCGGCCCCTACGTGCTGCTGGCGGTCAGCGACACCGGCACCGGCATGGACGAGGCCACGCAGGCCCGCATCTTCGAGCCGTTCTTCACCACCAAGGAAGTGGGCAAGGGAACAGGCCTGGGGCTCTCCACCGTCTTCGGCATCGTCCGGCAGAGCGGCGGCCACATCTGGGTCTACAGCGAGCCCGGCCGCGGCAGCACCTTCAAGATCTACCTGCCGGTCGCCACCCAGCGGGCCGAAGAGGTCGCGCCCCCCGCCGAGCCAACGGTCGACCTGCACGGCACCGAGACGGTGCTGCTGGTCGAGGACGAGGAGCAGGTGCGCAAGCTGGCTCACGCCATCCTCACGCGCGCCGGCTATCGCGTCATCGAGGCAGCCAACGGCGCCGAGGCGTTGCGCCTGCCCGGCACGCGCGTCGATCTGCTCCTGACCGACATGGTGATGCCGCGCGTGAGCGGAGTCACCCTGGCAGCGCAGCTCTCCGTCCAACGGCCCGGGCTGCGCGTGGTCTTCATGTCGGGCTACACCGACACCTCCGCGGGCGAGCAAGGCCTGCCGCCGGGCGCCGTCTTCGTGCAGAAGCCCTTCACCCCCGAGCTGCTGCTGCGCAAGGTCCGGCAGGCGCTGACCGAGGCGCCGAAGACGCCGGTGCCCAAGCTGGTGCAGCCGCGCGTGATGCTCGTCGACGACCAGGTGGTGATGCTGCGGCTGATGGCGCGCGCGCTGGCGCAGTACGATCTCACCCAGTTCAGCGACCCGGGCGAAGCGCTGGCCAAGGTCCGCGCCGGCGAACGCTTCGACGCCATCGTCTGCGACGTCTACATGCCGGGCATGACCGGGCCGGTCTTCCAGGAGCAGCTGCGCAAGCTCGACCCCGCCCAGGCGCGGCACATGCTCTTCCTCACCGGCGCGCTGCTGGGCTCGGAGATGGCGGACTTCCTGCATTTCAACATGGGCCGCGTGCTGCACAAACCCATTGATTTGGAGGCCTTGCGGCGGGCCGTCGCCGGCGTGCTGGCCAAGGGCTGAGGGGCTCTTGCAACCTTCGTCAAAGCTTGCGATGCAAGCTCATCATGCTGCAGGTTGGCGACGCCGCACCGGAGTTCGAGCTGCTCGACGAAACCGGCAGGCCCACCCGGCTGGCAAGCTTCCGCGGCAAGAGCGTGGTGCTGGTTTTTTTTCCCGCCGCCTTCTCGCCCATCTGCACGGAAGAGCTGAAGGGCTTGTCGGCCCACGCGGGCGACTTCGAGCGCGGCAACGCGGTCCTGGTGGGCGTCTCGGTGGACAACAAGTGGAGCCTCAAGGCCTTCAAGCGCGACGAGAAGCTGGAGGCGGTCTTGCTCTCGGACTTCCACCCCAAGGGCGCCGTCTCGCAGAAGTACGGCGTCTTCATGGGCGAGACGGGCTACGCCAAACGCGGCACCTTCGTCATCGACAAGGACGGCATCATCCGCGGCATCACCGTCAAGGAGCCGAAGGAGTCCCGCAGCGAAGAGGACGCCTTGAACCAGCTGCGCAACTGCGCCCGCTGAGCTGGTAAGAGTTCCTGCCAATGGCATTCGCAGGCTTTCCCCAGAGCGGGCTCGACTTCCTGCGCGAGCTCGCGAAGCACAACGACCGCGACTGGTTCGAAGCGCACCGCAAAGCCTTCGACGACGAGCTCTTGCCCGCCATGCTCGCCTGGTGCGGCGAGCTCACCGGGCGCCTGCGCGATGTGATGCCCGGACTGACCTTCGTTCCGCGCCCGGGCGGCAGCGTCTACCGGCTCAATCGCGATGTCCGCTTCTCGCGCGACAAGAGCCCGTACAAGACGCACGTCACCGCGCTGCTCTGGGAAGGCGGCGAGAAGCACGACGCACCCTCTGTCTACCTGCGCGTCTCGCCGGAAGGAGTGGTCTTCGGCGGCGGTCTCTACGTCTTCGAGGAGGGCCGGCTCGACCGCTTCCGCAAGCTGCTGCAGAACCCCGCCGCGGCCGCGCGGCTGACCGAAGCGCTGGCCGCCGCCCGGAAGGACGGCCTCGAGCCCGAGGGAGAGAAGCTCGGCAAGCCTCCGCGCGGCTTCGACCCCGAGAGCCCGTATGCGGAGCTGGCGAAGCACAAAGGTCTCGTGGTCGCCAAGACGGTCAAGTGCGGCCCCTGGCTCTTCGGCGAGGAGTCGTTGGACCGCGGCGAATCTGCCGCCCGCGCCTACGCCCCGCTGCACGCGTGGCTTCGCGACGAGCTTTGTAGATAGCGGCTTTTCTCGAGCCTTGCGGACTGCTCAGGTGCCCTGGACGTTGGGAGCGCCCGGCACGATGCCGTGCAAGCCGATGACGAACCCGTAGCCCACCACGGCCAGCCCGGCCACGCCGAGGAGGATGGCCAGGATCCACAGCTCGCGCCGCTTGCTGCTCGCCGCCACGGTGCAGAGGACCACGCCGGCCTGCAGGATGATGAAGGCGCCCTGGAACCAGTTGCCCTGCTTCTGGTGCAGGTCCTTGGTGTCCTCCAGCTTCTCGGCCTTGGCGCGGACGTCGGCCATGTCGCGCTCGTACTTCTTGGAGGCGGCGTCGTCCTCGGCGCGCATCTTGTCCAGCTGCTCCGCCGCCGAGGGCATGGTCAGCGCCAGGCCCTTCAAGAGCCGCGACTGCTCGGTGACGATGTGGCCCTTGATCGACTTCGCCTGATAGTAGCTCCACTGATCGCTCGCCTCTGCCTGGGCGAGGATGGTGCGCGAGAACTGATTGGCGTACTGGCCCGAGGAGACCGCCGCCAGCACGGCGAGCACCGCGGTGGTGCGCGCCGCGTGATCGAGCCAGTGCCGCTTGTGCGCCGCCTCGCCGATGGAAGTGGACGGGTGCGCTGCGGTGCCTGCGGGGAGCGTGTCGGCGGTAGTGGCCATCTCCGGGCATCCTACCTGCCCGCGCAAGCGAGCGCCAAAGTCGAACGTCTTTCTCCACGGCCGAAGCCCTGTGCTAGCTTGAATTTGAATCGCGGCGGACAGCCTCCAAACCCTTGAACATGCAATCGTCGTTCGGTCCCTACGAGCTGCTCGAGCGCCTTGCCGGTGGAGGCATGGGCGAGGTGTTCCTCGCGCGCAAACACGGCAAGGGCGGCTTCCAGAAGCTGCTCGTGATCAAGACGCTTTTGCCGCACCTCGGTGAGGACGAAGAGTTCATCCTCATGTTCAAGGACGAGGCGCGGGTCGCGGCACGGCTCATCCACCCCAACATCTGCCAGGTGTTCGAGTTCGATCAGGTGGGCGGCACCTGGTACATGGCGATGGAGTATCTGCGCGGCGACGACCTGCGCAAGCTCGCCAAGGTGTGCGAGGCGCAGGGAGTCGAGCTGCCGCCCGAGCTCGTCTGCCGCATCGTCGAAGGCGCCGCGGCAGGACTCGAGTTCGCGCACTCGCTGCGCGACGCGCAGGGGCAGCCCTACGGCGTCGTCCACCGCGACGTCAGCCCGCAGAACATCTTCGTCACCTTCGAGGGGGCGGTGAAGGTGATCGACTTCGGCGTCGCCAAGGCCGTGGGCCGCGCGCAGCACACCCGCACCGGCGCGCTGAAGGGCAAGTACAGCTACATGAGCCCCGAGCAGGCGGCGGGCAAGAGCGTGGACAACCGCAGCGACATCTTCGCGCTCGGCATCGTGCTCCACGAGCTGCTCACCAGGGCGCGGCTCTTCAAGGCCGACTCGGACACCGAGACGCTGGCGCGGGTGGGCGCTTGCGTGGTGCCGGTGCCCTCGGCGCTCAACCCGCGAATTCCACCCGGGCTCGACGCCATCGTGCTCAAGGCGCTGGCCAGGAATCCCGACGATCGCTTCGCCACCGCCCAGGAGCTGCGCCTCGCGCTCGAGGATTGGCTGCGCCAGGGCAACTACAGCGCCTCGTCCGCGCACCTCGCCGAATTCCTCAAGGTGATCTACGCGGAGCGCATCCATAAGGAGGCGCGCACGAGCCCCATGCCCATGGAGGCCTTCGACCTGACCCAGAACGAACGCTCGGACACGCGGGTGTCGCGGGTGGTGGCGCCTTCGAGAGGCCGCCGCGCCGCCGTGGCCGTCGCGATGGCGGCGGCGATCGCCGCGCTGGCCTTCTGGGTCGCGAGGCCGCAACCTCATGCGGCGCCGGTAGAGGCTGCGCCGGTAGAGGCTGCGCCGGTAGAAGCCGCGCCGGTGGCCGTCAAGACAGCGCCCCTCCCGCATTTGGTCACGCTGCAGGCCGAACCGCCGGGCACCGAGATCCGCGAAGGCTCGCAGCTCATCGGCAAGGCGCCGAAGATCTGGAGCGGCGCCAGCGAGGGAGAGCACGAGCTGCGCCTCAGCCACGACGGCTATCACGACGAGGTCGCGAAGATCGTCGTCGAGAAGGACGGCCAGGAGTTCAGCTTCAAGCTGCGCAAGCTCGAGGCGGCGACGGGCGGAGCGCGAAAGCGCGGAGCATTGGTGGAGCCCGAGCTGGAAATCAAAGCGGAGCGATGATCGTGCGCTGGATCTTCTGCGCGCTCTTGCTGGTCTCGCTGGCGGCGCGCGCGGTCGACCAGGGCACCATCCTGGCCGACGAGGCGGACTTCCGCTTCCACCGCGCCGCGAAGCTCTACGGCCAGGGCAAGGTCGAGGAGGCGCTGGGCGAATTCCTCGCCTCGAACCGGCTGGTGCGCAACCGCAACGTCATCTTCAACATCGCCCGCTGCTTCGAGCAGCTGCACGAATTCAACGAAGCGTACCGTTGGTACACCGAGATCCTGAACGACGAGATGCCGCCCGCGGACGACGCCGCGCTGCACGACGCGCTCAAGCGGCTGCGGCCGTCGCTGGCGCTCTTGCAAGTGGAGAGCAACCCGCCCGGCGCGACGGTGTATGTCGATCGGAAAGATCTGGGCGCGCGCGGACAGACGCCGGTGACGCTGGCGCTGCCGCCTGGCAAGGTGACGGCCATCGTCGAGCTGCCGGGCTTCGAGCCGCACGCGCAGACGCTGACGCTCGCCACCGGCCGCGTCGGCCTCGTCTACCCGGAGCTGCGGCGCATCTACGGCGAGATGTCTTTCGAAGGCGAGCCGCAAGGCTTCCAGGTGCGCCTCGACGGCGACGAGCCGCTGAAGCTGACCGGCGGACGCGCCCAGGTCGTTCCTGGTGCGCACCTCGCGACCATCTCGGCGGAAGGATTCGCCGAGCAGCAGATCGTCGTCGAGGTGGCGGCCAACGAGCTGGAGAAGGTCACCTTCAAGCTGCTGCCCCTGCCGCCGCCGTCGGGCGCGCTGGTGGTTCGCGCCAACGTCGATGGCGCGCTGGTGCGCGTCGACGGCAAGGAGGCCGGGTTTACTCCCAGCGTGATCGACCTGACCGCCGGGAAGCATCAGGTGGAGATCATCGCCGAGGGCCGCGAGCCGCTGCAGCAAGAGGTCACCGTGCGCAAGGACGAGCGCAGCTTCGTCGAGGCAAAGCTCATGCTCCCGTCGCCGAAAGTCGTCGCCGCCGAGAAGGAGCTGACGCGCGCCCAGGACGCGCCGGCCAGCATCACCATCATCTCGGCAGAGGAGATCCGCGGGTTCGGCTACACCACGCTCGGCGAAGCGCTGCAGTCGGTGCGCGGCCTCTACACCACCTATGATCGCGACTATCAAACGCTGGGCGTGCGCGGCTTCTCGACTCCGGGCGTCTACAACAGCCGCGTGCTGGTGTTGGTGGATGGGCACGTCTTCAACGAGTCGTCGCTGGGACAAGGGTATATCGGCCATGATTTCGACAGCGATCTCTCGGACGTCTTGCGCATCGAGGTGGTGCGCGGTCCAGGCTCGGTCCTCTACGGCAGCGCGGCGTTCTTCGCGGTGGTGAACGTCGTTCACAAGAATCCGGCGCTGGGAATCCACGGCGACGTTGGCGGGCTCGCCGGGAGCCTGGGTGAAAACTCTGGCCACGCCATGGTCTCGGCGGCGAATGAGAAATCCTACGCCTGGGCCCGCATCAGCGGCCTGCGCTTGAACGGCGACTCGTTCTTCGTCAACCCGGGCGATCCAACGCAGGTGGCACAGAACGTCGACGGCGAGCGCTCGGGCCACGCAGACTTCCGCGCGCACAGCGGCGACTTCACCTTGCTGGCCACCTACAACGATCGCCGCAAGGACCTGCCTACCGGCGCGTTCGACACCATCTTCGGCGCGCCCGGGACGTACAACCGCGACCGCCGCGGCTTCCTCGAGCTGCAGTGGAACCACAAGCTCGACTCGGGCCTCGCCTTGGAAGCGCGCGTCTCGTACGACGGCGAGCGCTACAACGGCCAGTGGCAATACACGGGCACGCCGCTGGGCGACTTCGGCTCCGACAGCAGCGCGGAGGATTGGGGCACCGTCGAGGTACGCGCGCGGCTGCCGGCGTTCGGCGGCCACCGCATCTTCGCCGGCGTCGAGGTGCAAGATCGCTGGAAGGTGAACCTCAACGACATCGTCCCCGCCGGCACGGGCAACCCGTTCACCCACTGGTCCAACTTCAACGACGGCATCGGAGCCGCGACTCCCGGAGTCCCGAACGCCGAGTGGGTGGTGAGCGGCTACGCAGGCGACGACTGGACGCTGGGCCCGCGCGCTCAGCTCGACGTCGCCGTGCGCCTCGACGCATACCGCGACAACTTCGGAGACGGGTTCAGCGGTTCGAACCCGGTCGCGGTCAATCCGCGCGTCGCCCTGCTCTTGCAGCCCTATGACGCCGGCCGCACCAAGCTCCTCTTCGGGCGCGCCTTCCGCAACCCTGGCTTCTACGAGCGCTACTCCAATGACGGAGGCATCTCGCAGCTGGCCGCGGTCGATCTGAAACCCGAGAGCGTCTACACCTTTGAGCTCGAGCACGCGCACCAGTTCAACGACGAGGTCTCGGTCACCTTCGCCGGCTACGTCTCGCGGATGGACGACGTCATCTTCATCGGCGCGCCCGCCGGAGTGAGCCAGTACCAGAACAGCCCGAGCCCGGTGCACGCCGCGGGCTTCGAGGCGGAGGCGCGCTGGCAAGCTGGTCCGGGCTTTTTGCTCTCCGCCTGGTATGCGGTCGCGGTCGTCCGGCAGGGTAGCTTCTTGCAGGGGCTCGAGATTCCGAACTCACCGCAAAACACCGGCGCCGTCCGCGCGCTCATTCCCATCGTGGGTCCGTTGCTGGCGGGCTCGACCGAGCTGATCTACGGCGGGCCGCGACAACCATTCGGTGCTGCGGGGCAGGCCATCGGCGAGTCGCTGCAGTGGAACCTGGGCCTCTCGGGCGACTACACCCAGAGACACTACGGGCTGCACTACGGCGCGTTCGTGCAGAACCTG
>DATBAA010000450.1:0-5412 GCA_036271755.1 Myxococcales bacterium
CGGTGCGGCGCGTGCTCTACTCGCGGCGGCTCTTGGAGATGGCGCACGTGCTCTCGCAGGCGGCCAGGCTGGACGCGGCCCGCACTGCCCTGGCCGTCTCTCGCGCGCTGCTCAGCGAAGGACAGACGCCGTTCTGCCGCGCGCTCTTCGCGCATGCGCTGCGCGAGCGGCTCAATCAACCCGCGGCGGCGGCTCCCGCTCCAGAGCAGCCGGGACAGCTGATCGTGCCATGACGGAATATCGAAACCCCAAGCCCACCACCGACGCCGTCATCGTGGCTCCCGACGGCCGCATCGTCCTCATCGATCGCAAGAACGAGCCGTTCGGTTGGGCGCTGCCGGGCGGGTTCATCGAGGAGGGCGAGGAGTTCGGCGCGGCCTGCAAGCGCGAAGCAAAAGAAGAGACCAGCCTTACCGTCGAGCTGGTGGCGCAGCTCTTCACCTACTCGGACCCGAAGCGGGATCCGCGCAAGCACACCGCGTCCACCGTCTACGCTTGCCGCGTCCCCGCCGGCGTCGAGCCCAAAGCCGCCGACGACGCCAAGGACGCGCGCTGGTTCTCCGAGGCCGAAATTCCCTGGGGCGCGCTGGTCTTCGACCACGCGCTCATCCTGCGCGACTACTTCGAGTGGGCGAAGACCGGCAAGCGCCGGGCGTTCTAGCTCGCGGAATCAGTTCGGAGCGGCGGCCTGCTGCGGCGCCGGAACGGCCTGCGGCTTCATCACCCGCGCGTGGGCATCGACCTTCTCCCATTGGGCGAAGAGGGTCTCGGCCTTGGCGCGGCGGTCAGCGGCCTGCTGCTGGGCCTCGGCCTCGCGCTTCTTCGCTTCGGCCAGGCGAGACTCGAGCTGGCCCGGGTTGATGGAGGCTGTCTGCGGCGCGCCGCCCGCCTGCATCGCCTGGTACTTCGCCTGCTCGACGACGACCTCTTGCGTGGCGACGTGCGCCTCGGCTGCGTTTCGCTCGGCCTCGCTGGCGCCGACGTTCTGGTTCAAGTAGGCCAGCTTCGCCTCCTGCGCGTGGATGGCCTCTTGCGCGGCCTTCACGTCCTGATCGGCCTGGGCCATGGCGTTGGCGTCCGCATACTGCTTCTTGATCAAATCGCGCTGGGCGGCGGCGCGCTTCGCCTGGGCCTCGCCCACGTCGCGCTCGCTCTTGGCCACTTCGACGCGCGCCTTGGCGTCGGCTTCGGTGGCCCGCGCCTTGGAGGCCCGGTCCTGCGCACGGCCCAATTCGAGGCGCGCGGTGTCCACCGGCGCCATCTGGTCCTCGTTGAGCCTGGCCAGCCCCGAGTCGTCCAGCTTCGCCTCTTGATGATGCGCGCAGCCCACCGCCACCAACAACGCCAACCCCATCCCCAACTTCCGCATGTTTTGCCGCCCCTTTGAAATCTTCCGCGGTGAAACGTAGTGACTGCGCGGCGGACAAGCATGGGCTATGTTCCGCCCACTCATGGCAATTCTCGTTGCGATCGTCGGCCTCGGGCTGCTCATTGCCGCCCACGAGGCGGGACACATGCTGCTCGCGCGCTGGATGGGCATGCGCGTCGAGACCTACTCGCTCGGATTCGGGCCGCGCATCTGGGGCTTCCAGAGCGGCGATACGGACTTCCGGGTCAGCGCTCTCCCGCTCGGCGGCTACTGCAAGATCGCCGGCTTCACCTCGGACGAGCCGGCCGCGCAGGACCCCAAGGACACCGGCGCGTACATGAACAAGCCGGCCTGGCGCCGCGCGCTGGTCATCTTCGCCGGGCCGGGCGTGAACTACCTGAGCGCCTTCTCCATCATCTTCGTCCTCTACGTGACACACGGCTTTCCCAACCTGGCCACCGACCGCATCGAGGTGGTTCCGGGCGGCCCGGCCGCCGCCGCGGGTCTCAACACCGGCGATCAGGTGACCGCGGTCGACGGCGTGCCCACCGCCAGCTTCGAAGCGCTGCGCCACGAGCTGCAGAAGCCCGGGTCTCCGTCCGAGCGGCGCATCGACGTCGTCCGCGCCGGCGAGAAGCGCACCTTCACCGTGCACCCGGCCAGCAACAACACCATCTCCGTCGGCGCCGAGCGGACGCTCTTGAAGCTCGGCCCGGGCGAGGCTTTGTCTCGCGCCTTCCAAGATGTCTGGACGCTCAACGCCGGCACGCTGGGCGCGCTCTGGGACGTGGTGCGGTTCAAGGGAGGCGCCAACATCGGCGGGCCCATCGCCATCGTCCAGCAGGCCTCGCAAGAGGTGAAGCGCGGCCTGGCGGACTTTGCCTTCATCCTCGCCAACATCTCGGTGGGCCTCGCGGTCTTCAACCTGCTGCCGGTGCCGGCGCTGGACGGCGGCCGGCTGGTCTTTCTCGGCGGCGAGCTCTTCACCGGCCGCAAGGCCAACCCGCGCTTCGAGCAGATCGTGAATGTCGCCGGCATGCTCTTCCTGCTCGCGCTCTTGCTCTCGGTGGTGGTCTTCAACGATCTGGGCCTGGGCAAGAAATTGTTCGGCCACCACTAAATTCTTCTCCGCGGCAGATTCCGTCTGCGCTAGAATTTGCCAGCAATGTCTCCGGTTGGAATCTCCGTCGCCATCATCGACTCGCACCCGCTCGTGCGGGAAGGGCTTCGCGCCATCGTCGCCGCCCAGGACGACTTGACCTTCGTGGCCGAGGCCGGAGACGCGCGCGCGGGCTACGCGGCCGTCGATGAAGCCCGCCCCGACCTGGTGCTGCTCGACCTGGCCTTGCCGGGCGCCGATGGCCTCACCGCGGCCCGCGAGCTGCGGCGCAGATCTCCCGCGCTGCGCATGCTGATGCTCTCGACGCGGGTCGAGGAGCACAGCGTCGCCGACGCGCTGACCGCGGGCGTGCTGGGCTACGTCGGCAAGGACCAGCCCATCGCCGACCTGCTCCTGGCGATGCGCACGGTGGGGCAGGGCAACAAGTACCTGCCGCCGCAGATCTCGGCCGAGCGCGTCGCCTCGCGGATGAAGCGCGGTGACAAAGGCCCGCTGGGCATGCTCTCCACCCGCGAGCGCGAGGTCTTCGACCTGCTGGTGCGCGGCTTCGGCAACGAGCAGGTCTCGGGCTATCTGGGCATCAGCCGCCGCACCGTCGAGACCCACCGCAGCCGCATCCTCAAGAAGCTCCACGTCCATTCGGCCGTCGAGCTCATCGGCCTCGCCGCGCGCCACAGCCTCATCACCTCGTAGGCTTGGGCGGCTTGGACTCCCGTCTGGAGGCAAGGGTGGGTTGGGCATGGTAGAGGGGCTGGATGGCGAAGAAGACCCTGGGCCGCAAGGCCAAGCCCAAAGCCGCCGCGCCTGCCAAGAGCGCTTCACCCAAGAGCGCCTCGCCCAAGAAAGCCGCGCCGCCGAAGAAGCTGGCGCTGAGCGACCAGGACCAGGAGCTGGTGGTGCGCCTCGCCGACCGGACCGGACTGCTGCCGCCCGAGATCCTCGAGCGCGCCCTGGCTGGGTACGCAGCCGCCGTCGCTCCCGGCATGCCGCTGCGCCCGCCGCCGCCCCACAAGGGCAAGAAGGACGATGTCCCGCTGCAGAAGCTCTTCCTCTCGGTAGACGGCAAGCGGGAGATCGAGGTGGACCACAGCGACTTCACCCTGGGGTCGGGCGAAGGAGTCGATCTGCGCCTGGATCTGCCCCTCATCTCCGCCCGCCATGCCCGCATCATCTGGCGCGACGGCCGCCACCTCTTCGAGGATTTGCGCTCTGCTCGCGGGAGCTTCCGCCTGGGGCAGCCGGTCGACGTGCGCTTCGTCGAGACGGGCGACGAGGTAGACCTGGGCGGGTTCTTGCCGGTGCGGTTCCGCCTCGAGTAGCGGTTTTGTAACTTTTTCCCGGCCGCGGGGTTCGGTCCCTAGCGGAGGCATTCGAGCATGGCCAGGCCAGAGAAATTCAACGACGACGAGCTGCTGGCGGAAGGGCTGCGGGTCTTCCCGCGATTGCCCGGCGTCGTGCCGCGAGCCGGCTTTGCCGCAATGGTGGCCTTGAACGCGCGAGACGCGCGCAAGCCGTTCACGCAGTGGCTGCGCTTCAGCCTCGGCGGCCTTGCGTTGGCTTCAGCCGCCGGCCTTTTGCTGGTGGTCGCCGTTCCCAAGCAGCAGCACACCGACGATCTGGTGCTCGCCCAGCGCTTGGAGCTGTTCGAGGACATGACGGTGATGCAGAACCAGCAGGCGCTCGAGGATCTGGACGTCGTCGAGGTGCTGGACAAGGTCGTTCCCCAGGCGCACCCGTGAGGGCGCTCCTCGTCGCACTGCTGCTCTGCGCGCCGTTGAGGGTCTTCGCGCAAGAGGCTCCGGCGGATCCCGCGGCCGAGGCCCGGTTTCGCAATCTGCCGCCCGAGCGGCAGGAGGAGCTGCGCAAGAAGCTGCGCGAGCTGAAGGCGCTGCCGCCAGAGGAGCAGAAGATCCTCCGCGACAACCTCTCTCGCTTACAGGGCATGCAGCCGGGCGAGCGCGACCAGGTGGAGAAGAACTATCGCCGCTTCCAGGGCCTGAGCCCCGAGCAGAGGCAGCAGATCCTGCAGCGCTGGCAGCAGTTCCGCAGCTTGCCGCCGGAGAAGCGGGCCGAGCTGCGCGCCTTGCTCCGGCGGGTGCTGCAGGCCGACCCGGCCGAGCGCGCCCAGCTCCTACAGAACATGGACCGCTGGGAGCAGATGACTCCCGAGCAGCGGCAGGAGGCGCGGCAGAAGTTGCAGGAGCTCCGCGAGCAGCGCCGCATCGAGCGTCAGGAGCGCAGACAGGAGCGCCGGTTGGAGCGCCGGGAGAAATAGGTGCGAGCCGCTCTAGCCGGCTTGCTGCTCCTCTTGGCTCCCGCGCTGCACGCGCAGGAGCAAGGCCGCCCAACGCCTCCACCCAAGCCCCCGGCCGCGAAGCCTCCGCCTCCGCCGCTCTCTCCCGAGGACGCCGAAGTCGCGCGCGAGATGGTGCTCTTGGAAAAGCTCGAGCTGCTCAAGACCCTCGAGCTCTTCGAACCCGAACCCCTGCCAGCAAAGCCGTAGCGCACGTACGGCTCTCACTTCGGATCAACCGCAAAGCGCGCCAGGCGCGCAAAGGTAGAAACAAAAATCTTGGTTTTCCTTTGCGTACTTTGAGCGCTTTGCGGTTGATTTTTTTTTGCCGGGCGTGGCTACCGGCGGGCGTCGGCGGTGAGGGGGGCGCGGCCGCGGGCGAGGACTTTACCCAGGTATTGGCCGGTGTAGCTGGCCTTGGTCTGGGCGACCTGCTCGGGCGTGCCGGTGGCGATGATGCGGCCGCCTTTGTCTCCGCCTTCAGGGCCCACGTCGATGATGGTGTCGGCGCACTTGATGACGTCCAGGTTGTGCTCGATGACCAGCACGGTGTTGCCCTGATCGACCAGCCGGTTGAGCACCGTCAGCAGCCGGCGGATGTCCTCGAAGTGCAGGCCGGTGGTGGGCTCG
>DATBAA010000451.1:0-6079 GCA_036271755.1 Myxococcales bacterium
GCTGGACGATCTGACGACCGTCTCGGTGGTGCAGCGGCTGCGCGGCGAGGGCATCTTGAAGCTCGCGCCGGGGCTGGCGCAGCCGCTGGTGCGCAAGCCGCTGCCGCCCGTGCCCCCGCCGCCGCCCATCGATCTGGTCCGGTATCCGCCGCTGCGCGGGGCCCGTCGCGAGCGCATCCGCCGGGAGGCCGACGAGAACCGCAAGCTGGTGGCGGCCGGGCAGCCGGTGCGGCTGGCGCACGCGGTGGAGCTGCCCTCGTGGCAAGGCTCGGGGCCGACCGACGGCCGCGTGGTCTCGCCCGCCGTGGGCGAGGCAGCGCGCCGGTACGCGCCGGACATCGCGCCCATTCGCAGCGACCTGCCGGCCCCGGCCATCGCGGTGTCGGCGCGGCCCAAGCTCCCGCCACCGCCACCGCCGGGAGCGATGGTGAACTTCACCGAGCCGCAGCAGCCCAAGCGCGTGCCGACGCTGCCCGAGGTGCGGATGGAGCGGCTGGAGACGCCCATGCCGGACATCGCCCGGGTGCGCGCGCGGCCTCCGAAAGCGCGGCCGGTGTGGCCCTGGGTCGCCGGCGCCGCGCTGGTGGCCGCCGCCGCCGCCGTGGCGCTGCTCCGGCCTGAGCCTCCGACCTTGAAGAAGGACGCCACCTGGCTGGCCAGGCAGCCCGTGCCGCCGCCTGTGCCGGCTTCGGTCAAGCCTGCCGACGCGCCACCGCCCGAGGACCCCGCCATCGCGCACGGCGAAGAGCTGCTGGAGCGCGGCCAATACCGCGAGGCCATCGCCGAGCTGAAGCTGGCCGTCTCGCGGCAGCCGCGGTCCGCGGCCGCGCAGCTCGCCTTGGGCAACGCGTATCTGGAAGCCGATCAGCCGAAGAGCGCCGTCAGCCCGCTGGAGGCCGCGGTGAAGCTGGACGCCGCCAGCCCGCGCGCGCAGCTGCTCTTGGGGACGGCCTGGCAGAGCCTGGGCAAGAACGCCGACGCCGCCAAGGCCTACCGCCGCTATCTCGAGCTGGACCCCGGCGGGGACTACGCGCACGACGTGCGACTCATCCTCGAAAATCTGCTCCATTCAGGGTAGCCGGATCACTCAGCCTTCGGGCTTCCGCCAATCGTGGATCTTCCATCCGACGCGGAGCAGCCAGACCGCGGGTTGCCGCAAGGGAACCTGCGCGCTGGAGGCATACGGGTCCCGCCACGACCACGCCACCGCGCCTCTGGCGTGGTGACGGTAGTTCTCGAACACGTACCGCAGCGCATGCGCCACCGCTCGCGGGGACTCCAAGACCCGGGCGAAGTACCGATCGGCAAAGACCGTTCCCCGCCTCTTGGCGAGGCGGTTGAGCGCCACCGCGACCCGCACGGCCAGGCCTTTCATCGCCCGCGACAGTTCCCGCGCGCTCTCCGCCTCGACCACCAGGTGCAGATGATTCGCCTGCAACGAGAAGTGCACGACCTGCATTCCGAAGTGCCCGCTGGCGTCGTGCAGCGCCTGCTTGATCACGGCTAGCCGCGCGGACGTCCGCAAGTTGCCAACCGCCGGCACCATCCGCTGCGTGATGTGAAGTGGATTCCGCGCCGCGAATTCCCTCCGCTTCGTGTGCGCGACACCCGGACCGTTCAGCCCCGGATGCGGTCGCGTCCGCGGCCTTCCCGCACCCGCCCGTTTGCCCCCGCGGCGAGGCAACGCAAGCTCCAACTGTTTCGGCCGACCCATTTGAAAAGCATATAATTTTGAAACGAGAAAGTCCAGCTCCAGACCGGGGACATGCCTGACACGATGGCCCCGCACACGCACGCTCAGGTCCATCAACACGCGCCACCCTCCTCTCGGCAAGAACCTCCGGGCTAAACGGCCTCCCCAGCCAGTGAAGACCCCAACCGGGGCGCGCCTGCGCTATATCCCCCCGCGTGAAGGTCCTGGGCATCGAGACGAGCTGCGACGAGACGGCCGCGGCGGTGGTGGAGTTCAGCGGCTTTCGCGGGCGCGCGCTGTCGGACGTGGTGCATACGCAGGCAGATTTGCACGCGCGCTACGGCGGCGTCGTGCCCGAGCTCGCCTCTCGCGATCACCTGCAGCGCGTTCTCCCGGTCATCGACGAGGCGCTCTCGGCCGCCGGCGTGGGCTTGTCCGATCTGGACGGTCTGTCCGTCACGCGCGGGCCGGGGCTCGTCGGCGCGCTGTTGGTTGGAGTGCAGGTCGGCAAGATGCTGGCGGCCTCTTCGGGGAAGCCGCTGGTGGGCGTGAACCACATCGAAGGGCACTTGCTGGCGGTGCTGCTGCAGGAAGATGCGCCGCAGCCGCCGTTCCTGGGCCTCGTGGTCTCGGGCGGCCACACTTCGCTGTACGACGTGCGCGCCCTGGGCGACTACCGCGCGCTGGGCCACACGCTCGACGATGCGGCGGGCGAGGCGTTCGACAAGGTGGCCAAGCTGCTGGGGCTGCCGTATCCGGGCGGGGCGCACATCGACAGGCTGGCGCGGGGCGGGAATCCGAAGGCGGTGACTTTGCCGCGCGGGCTCTCGAAGCGGCCGCGCGACGAGTTCGACTTCTCCTTCAGCGGCCTCAAGACCGCCGTGCTCCACTACGTGAAAGAGCACGGCGTGCCGCAAGATCTCGGCGATCTCTGCGCGTCGTTTCAGGAGGCGGTCTGCGACGCGCTGACGCTGCGCGCGGTGCGAGCGGCTCGCGCGGCACACTTGCCGGCCATGGTCATCTGCGGCGGCGTCGCGGCCAACTCCCGCTTGCGAGCGTTGGCGGCCGAGCGCTGCGCGGCCGAGGGGATCAAGCTGCATCTTCCGGCGGTGAAGCTCTGCACGGACAACGGCGCCATGATCGCGGTGGCCGGCGCGCACCGCCTGGAGCGCGGGCTCTCTGACTCCCTGAACGTGACCGCCGATCCGGGGTGGCAGCTGTGAGCGGCCCCGCCGAGCTGCTGCGCCGCCACGGGCTGCGGCCGAAGAAGGAGTGGGGCCAGAACTTTCTCGGCGACGAGAACATCCTGCGCGGGTTGGCCTCGCTGGCGCGGTTGACGGCCTCCGATCAGGTGGTCGAGCTGGGCGCCGGCCTGGGCCACTTCACGCGGGCGCTGGCGGCCACGGGCGCGCGCGTGCTGGCCGTCGAGCGCGATCGCGATCTGGCGCCGATTCTGCGCTCTGAATTACCGGACGTCGAAGTGGTGGAAGCCGACGCGAAGACGTTCGATCTGACGGCTGTCTCTCAGCGCTTCGGCGGCCGCATCGTGCTCTGCGGAAACCTGCCGTACCACTTGAGCAGCCCGATCTTGTTCCACCTGATGGACCAGCGGAAGTCCGTCAAGCGCGCGGTGCTGCTGCTCCAGCGCGAGGTGGCCGAGCGCATCGCTGCCGAGCCGGGCGGGCGCGACTACGGCCTGCTCTCGGTGCTGGTCCAGCTGGTGGCTGACGCGCGCATCGGCATGTCCGTACCGAGCAGGGCCTTCACGCCGCCGCCCGACGTGGAGAGCTGCGCGCTGGTACTGGAGATGCTCGAAGAGACCCGCGCGCCGGTGGTGGACGAGCTTCGCTTCCGAACGCTGGTGAAGGCCGCCTTCTCGCAGCGCCGCAAGACCCTTTGGAATGCAGTGAGGAGCATGCCCGGCGCGCGCGAAGCAGTCGTCGCGGCGGGCATCGATCCTCAGCGCCGCGGCGAGACCTTGAGCGTGGCGGAATTTGCCTCCATCGAGCGCGTACTCCCAGCTCAGGAGGCGCGATGAGCTCTGCGCGGCAGGCATGGGTTTGATGGCCGTCCTGGCGGTTTGCTTCGAACCGCTGCGGGTTGGCGCGTGGTGGACGCTGGTCCGTCGCTACGCGGATGACAGCCCCCCTGACGTGGTCGAATCCTTCTGCTCCGCCAGTGTCGCGGGCAGCGCGTGGAGGGCGCGCGGGCACCGGAGAGACCTGCTCGACGTGGGCCGCTCCGCGCGCGGACTTCATCTCAAGCGCAGCGTCGCCATCGCCCGCAATCCGCAAGTGGTCATCCCCTGGACGGCGATTGAATCGCGGACCGGCGATGGCCGCCGAGAGATGCTCGCCATCCGCGCCGGCTCGGGCACCGTCTATCTCTCGCTTCCCGCCGGCTTCATCGCGCCTGACGCCGTTCCGCCTCGGTCTTGAGAAATCGAGCGCGGTTCAGCAATAGGTTTCGCATATAGCGCTTTAGAAAGAGCGCGTCGGCGAGCTTTCCGAGAATTCCGAGCGGCGAGACATAGTCGAACTCGTCGATCATATCCGTCCCGCCAGTCATATCCGTCCCGCCAGTGACTTCGACGAAGCGATGGAGGTGAGTGAAGGACGTGAACGCGCCGCGGACCATTACGTCTTCGAAGAGGTGCGGCGGCTCGCAGCGGGTGATGCGGCTGGTGAGCCTTTGGCGGATGCCGAAGTGGCGCGCTTCCCAAGTGACTTCGTCGCCGGCCTCGAACAAGCCCGTCATACGTCCGGCCACGGCGCGCTCGCCAGACAGCTTCATCGATTGCGTATGCAGTCCGGCGTCGCGCATGAGATCGAAACAGACCACTGCCGGCGCGGCGATCAGGGTTTCGATCCGGATCAAAGGCATCACTTCACTGCGTAAGTGGCGATTCCATTGCCGAAGGACCAGTTTGGGCGCTCGGTTTCGATCACGCCGATGAAGACGTCTTCGGGCCGCACGCCGGTCGCGCTCACTCTCGCCGCGATGGCCGCGAACAACGCCTTCTTTATCTCGACCGTCCGGCCTAGGCTGATGCAGATCTGGATGAAGACGAGGCCGTCGCTGCGCGAGATGTCCAGATAGCTCGGGTCATAGACGAAGCTCTCTTCGTCGTGCTCGGCGATGATCTGGAAGCGGTCGAGCGGCGGAATCTGGATGGTCTCGACCATGGCCTCGTGCACGGCCGCGGAGATCGCACGGCGCTGCTCCGCCGTGCGTCCCTTGCGCAAGTCGATGCGGACGAACGGCATCTACTTGGGCGCTGCGTACTGGGCGATGCCGTTGCCGAAGGACCAGTTCTCCTTCTGCGTCTCCACCAGGTTGACCATCACGTCCTGGCGCCGCACGCCCAGCTTTTCCAGCTTGTCGGCGATGGTCTTGTAGAGCTCTTGCCGCGCCTCGACCGTCCGCCCGGCGTTCAGCGTGATCTGGACGATCACCAGGCCGTCGGTGCGCTGGATGTCCAGGTAGGTCGGGTCGTAGACGAAGCCATCGGCCTCGTGCTCGGTAACGACCTGGAAGCGGTCCAGCGGCGGCACCTTGATGGCCTCCACCATGGTCGCGTGCACTGCATCTGAAATGGCGCGGCGCTGATCCGCCGTGCGGCCTTTGCGAAGCTCGATTCGGACGAAGGGCATATGAAACAGATGCTCCTAGCACTTGCGGGGTGCGTAGCAAGGCCTGCATTGGCGCCGGTTCCAGCTGCGCCAATGCAGGTCAGGTCTGGGTGCGGAAGTTGAACGACTTGAGGCGCGTGACGGAGTGGAAACCGTATTTCGAGAGCGAGGCGCCCTTGCCGGTGTCCTTGACGCCCGTCCAGGGAAGCATCGGGTCCAGGTAGTCGCAGCGGTTCATGAAGAAGGTGCCGGTCTCGATCTGCGAGCCCACCCGGAAGGCGCGCTCCTGGTCGCGCGTCCAGATGGCGGCGGTCAGGCCGTAGGGGCTGTCGTTCATCAGCCTGATGGCCTCGTCATCGTCGGCGACCTTTTGAACGCCAACGACCGGGCCGAAGCTCTCTTCCACCATCAGCCCGTGCATCGAGTGGTTGGCGTCGGCCACCAGCGCGGGCTCGAAGAAGCGCCCGCGCCCGGACGCATCGCGCGTCGCCTTGCCGCCGGTGAGAACGCGGCCTCCCTTGGCCTTGGCCTCTTCGATCTGCGCCTCGAGCTTGGCGGGCGCCTCGGGCTGCGCCATCGGGCCCATCGAGGTGCTGCTCGTCAAAGGGTCGCCCAGCGCGTACTTGCGGACCTCTGCCAGCGCCCCCTCGACGAAGCGATCGTAGACTTTCTCGTGCACGTAGATGCGCTCGATGCCGCAGCAGCTCTGGCCGGCGTTGTAGAACGCGCCGTCGACGACGTTGGCGATGGCGTG
>DATBAA010000452.1:0-3448 GCA_036271755.1 Myxococcales bacterium
ATGTGCAGCTTGGGAATGACCAGCGCGTGGAACGGCGCCTGCGGGTTCAAGTCCGGGAAGGCCACCACGTGGTCGTCCTCGCCCAGCTTCTTCACCGGAATGGTACCCGCCGCGATCTTGCAGAAGATGCAGTCGTCCATGCCCGCCTCATATCAAAGGCGCGGCTAGAACGTCTTGGCGGAGTCGAGGAGCAGCGTCACCGGGCCTTCGTTGACAATGCGCACCTGCATGGTGGCCCGGAAGACGCCCTCCTGCACGTCGATGCCGCGCTCGCGCACCAGCTTGCAGAGCTGCGCGTAGAGCGGCTGCGCCACTTCCGGCCGGGCCGCGTCGATGAAGCCCGGCCGCGTTCCTTTGCGAGCATCGCCATAGAGCGTGAACTGCGAGATGGCCAGGAGCGCGCCGTGCGTATCGACCAGCGACTTGTTCATCTTGCCCTGCTCGTCCTCGAAGACGCGCAGCGAGGCGATCTTCTCCGCCATCCACATCGCGTCGGCCTCGGTGTCCTTCACGCCGACGCCGATCAGCGCGCACAGGCCCTCGCGGATGGAGCCCGTGACGCGCCGCTCGTTCATGGCGCCCGTCTCGCTGGAGAGGACGCTGACGCTGGCCTCGCTGACTCGCTGGACGACCGCGCGCATGCGCGAACTCTTACTTCTTCGCGTCCTTCGGGTCGAGGTTCTCGAGCAGCGTCTTCATGTCCTCGGCGTGCTCCTCCTCCTGCTCCAGGATGTGCTCGAGCATGCGCCGCGAGGTGGGATCGTTGTCGCTGAACCAGCGGATCATCTCCAGGTACGACTCGATGGCGATGCGCTCGGCGATGAGGTTCTCCTTGATCATGTCGACGAGCGTCGTGCCTTCGACGTACTGCGCGTGGCTGCGGCTGAGCAGGCCGGCGGGGTTGAAGTCGGGCGCGCCGTCCAGCTGGGTGATGCGCTGGGCGATCAGGTCCGCGTGCGCCTGCTCCTCGCTGGCGTGCTGGGCGAACTCGTCGGCCACCGACTGCGAGTGGATGCCGGCGGCCATGTAGTGGTGGCGCTTGTAGCGAAGGACGCAGACGATCTCGGTCGCCAGGGCGTCGTTGAGCAGCTTGATGGCGGTGTCGATGTCGCCGCGGTACGAACGGGTCACCGCCCCCTTCTCGACGTGCTCGCGTGCGCGCTTCTGGATCTCTTTGATGTCGGTGAGGAACGGCGTGGCTTTTGGATCGGCCATAGGTCTTGCTCCTTGCTTGGTAGAGCCCCAAGTGTTGAGGGCGGGCGCCGATTTATCAAGCCCACAGATGCCTTTATGTCCGGTATAGGCTGCCGCCATGCTCTCCACGGGCTTCATGCATCTGGCGCGGAAGCTGATTGCGGCGGACACCGTCTCGGCCAACGGCACGCGCGGCGCGGCGGACTTGCTGCAGGGGCTTTGGGAGCACGCGGGCCTCGAGGTGCGGCGGCAGACGGTCGACGAGATTCACGTCAACGTGCTGGCCGGACCGGGCGGAGAGGCCAAGGGGCCGGGCGGCGTCCTGCTCGTCACGCATCTGGACACGGTGCCCGCGGGGCCGGGCTGGGCGACGGACCCCTGGACGCTGACCGAGAAGGATGGGTGGCTCTTCGGGCTGGGAGTCGCGGACGTGAAGCTGGACGCGCTCTGCAAGGCCGAGGCGGCGAGGCGGCTGCAGGGGCGGACCTGCCGGCGGCCGTTCTGGCTGCTCGGGACTTTTGGCGAAGAGGTCGGCCTGCGCGGGGCCCGCCATTTCGTGCAGTCCGAGCAATTCGTACAAATTGCACCGTCGCAGGTCCTCGTCGGAGAGCCGAGCGAACTAACCATCATATCGGCTCACAAGGGTTATATCGTCGTCCGCGTCACCCTGCGCGACACCAAGGCCCGCCTCGTCTCCAGCGCCGGCCCCGGCGTCGAGGCGATGCGCTTCGCCGGCAAGGCCGCCCACAGCTCGACGCCGCACCTGGGCGAGAACGCCATCTTGAAGGCGCTGCACTACGCGAAGTCCTCGGGCGCGGCCGTGCTGGCCATCCGCGGCGGCACCTCCAGCAACGTCGTCCCCGCCGGCTGCGTCCTGGAAGCGCCCGCCCCGCGCGAAAAGGGCGACCCGCAGCCGGCCGACGTCAAGTTCACGCCCGCCCGCGAGTCCGAGCCCAACCTGTGGCGCACGCTCGCCACCGCCTCGGCCCTGGAAGAGCTGTGGCAGCAGAATCTGCCCAAAGACAGCGACGCGCGCTTCGACCCCGCCGGCACGGTCGGCGGCCTCAACGTCATCGAGACTTCGAAGACCGGCGAAGTCTCGTTCCAGCTCGACGGCCGCCTCCTGCCATCGCACGATCCCGAGCAGGTCATCGCGAGCTTCGTCGAGCAGGCGAAGGCCTGGGTGGACCGGCTGGGCCAGGGCGCCATCGAGGCCCGCTTCGAGACGCTGCGCAACGCCGGCGGAATGGCCGCCCGTCCGGATTCCCAGCTCGTGCAGATCGTACAAAAGGTCCTCACCGCCCACGGCCTGAACGCCAAGGCCGACGCGAAGCCCACCAGCACCGAAGCGGGCATCTTCGCCCGCGCGGGCTGCGACGCCATCGTCTTCGGACCGGGCCGCTCGACCGGCAATGCCCATACCGCCAACGAGCGCATTGAAATGGCGCAGCTCGCGCAAGCGTGCGATCTGTACGAGGCCCTCCTCGTGGAGCTCTGCTCGTGTACGTAATTCGCGACGTCCAGAAAGCCGATCTGCCCGGGCTGGCCAAGCTGGCCCGCGAGCTCGACACCGTCAATTTGCCCGACGACGAGCGCGAGCTCTCGGGGATCATCGAAAAGTCGGCGCGCTCGTTCGACGGCCGCATCCGCGATGCCTTCGAGCGCGACTACCTCTTCGTCATGGAGGACCTGCGCAAGCGCACCATCGTCGGCAGCTCGCTGATCATCGCGCAGCACGGCACCCGCGACGCGCCGCACATCTTCTTCGACGTCTACGAGAAGGAGCATTACTCGCATTCGGTGGACAAGCACTTCCGCCACCGCGTGCTGTCCATCGGCTACAACTTCGACGGCCCCACCGAGATTGGCGGCCTCGTCGTGCACCCGACCTGGCGCGGACAGGGCAAGCCCGGCAAGCAGCTCAGCTATGTGCGGTTTTTATATATATCGATGCACCGGCCGCGCTTTCGCGATCGCATCCTGGTCGAATTACTTCCGCGATTGGAAGACGACGGCCGCAGCCCTTTATGGGAAGCCTTGGGGCGTAAGTTCACTGGTTTGAGCTATCAGCAGGCCGATAAGTTGTCGCGCGAGAACAAAGAGTTCATCCAGCAGCTGTTTCCGCCCGGCGAGATCTACGCGACCATCTTCACGCAGAAGATCCAGGACGCCATCGGCGAGGTGGGTCCCGAGAGCGCCGGCGCCAAGAACATGCTGACCAGGATCGGCTTCCGTTACGACGAGCGCATCGACC
>DATBAA010000453.1:0-7296 GCA_036271755.1 Myxococcales bacterium
ACGAGCTTCGCTTCGTAGACGATCTGGCCGAGCGGCTGGGCAGCCACAACGAGTATCGCGACGCGCTGGGCTGCTGGCTGGGCGAAGTCCTGGTGCGGAACTTTCAAGGCGAGTGGGTGCCCGGCCACGCGCTCGGACCCGCAGTGAAGATCACGACTCCTGACAAAGGAGTGCGGCATCTCTTTCCCCTCGGCTGGGTGTATCGCCGCGCCGACGGCGGAGTTTCCGAGAGCATCGCGATCAAGCTGAATCGCGAGCTTGGCTTTCCCGACCCCGCGTCTTTGGGGCGGTTCACCGATTCTGGAGAGCGCTCATGAGCATCCTCGTCAACAAGGACACCCGCCTCGTCTGCCAGGGCATCACCGGCAGCGCGGGCTCGTTCCACTCGAAGCAGATGCTGGCCTACGGCACGCAGCTCGTGGCCGGAGTCACGCCGGGCAAGGGCGGGACGAAGTTCGAGGACAAGGTGCCGGTCTTCGACACCCTGGCCGAAGCGGTGAAGACCACGCGCGCCAACGCCAGCGTCATCTTCGTGCCGCCGCCCTTCGCGGCCGACGCCATCCTCGAAGCGGCCGACGCCGGCTTGCCCCTGATCGTCTGCATCACCGAGGGCATTCCCATCAACGACATGGTGAAGGTGAAGCGCGCCATGGAGGGCAGCGGCTCGCGGCTCATCGGCCCCAACTGCCCCGGCGTGATCACTCCCGGCGAATGCAAGATTGGCATCATGCCGGGCCACATCCACCGCAAGGGGCGCATCGGCATCGTCTCGCGCTCGGGCACGCTGACGTACGAAGCGGTCCACCAGGTGACGCAGCTGGGCCTCGGCCAGAGCAGCGCGGTCGGCATCGGCGGAGACCCGGTGCACGGCATGAACTTCGTCGACGTCATGAAGCTCTTCGCGGCCGATCCGGAGACCGACGCGGTCATCCTCATCGGCGAGATCGGCGGCGGCGAAGAAGAAGACGCCGCGGCCTGGATCGCCAGCAACTACAAAAAGCCCGTGGTGGGCTTCATCGCCGGCGCGACGGCTCCTCCGGGCAAGCGCATGGGCCACGCCGGCGCCATCATCTCCGGCGGCAAGGGCACGGCGGCAGACAAGTTCCGCGCGCTGGGCGAGGCGGGCGTGCACATTGCCAAGGGTCCCCACGAGCTGGGAGCGACCCTGAGGTCGGTCCTCAAGGCATGACCGCTGCGCTTTCGGCGCAGGGACTGACCAAGCGGTATTGGACGGCCAGCGGCGGCGCCTTTCTCGCCGTCGACAACTTCTCGCTGGAGGTGCAGCCGGGCGAGATCATCGGCCTGCTCGGACCCAACGGCGCGGGCAAGACCACGGCCATGCAGCTCGCGCTCGGCCTGCTCCATCCAGACGCGGGCATCGCCAGGCTCTTCGGCCTCGATCCGGAAGATCTGACCGCGCGGCGGCAGGTGGGCTACGCGCCCGACGCGCCGCTCTTTCCCAAGGTGCTGACCGGCAAGCAGGTGCTGGAGCTGCACTGCGATCTCCTGGGCGCGGATCGATCGCGCGTTCCCCAGCTCATCGAGCAGCTCAACTTCGTCGAGGCTTCGCGGCGTCCGACGGCGACGTATTCGCGCGGGCAGCAGCAGCGGCTCGGCTTCGCGCAGGCCTTGCTGGGCGAGCCCGCGCTGTTGCTCCTGGACGAGCCGACCGCGGGCCTCGATCCGGCCGGCGTCGCGCAGGTCCGCGAGATCCTCGTCGGCGTGAAGTCGCGCGGCGGCGCGGTGCTCTTGAACTCCCATCTGCTCTCGGAGGTGGAGCGCGTCTGCGACCGCGTGCTCTTCGTCAAGGGCGGCAAGCTGCTGCGCACGCACGAGGTCGGCGCGGGCGGCAAGCGCGCCGAGCTGCGGCTGGCCAACGCCGCGCAGGTGGCGCTGGAGATCGCCGCGAAGCTCCCCGCCGGAGTGCTCGAGGGAGATCGCCTGCGCGTGCCGGTGCCCGACGAGTCCGCGGTGCCCAAGCTCGTGCGCGAGGTGGTGGCGCTGGGCGGCGAGATCCTGGAAGTGAAGCTGGCCGGCGCCGAGCTGGAAGAGCTCTACCTGCGGCTGGTGGAGGGCCAGGCATGATCTCCTGGCCCATCGCGATCTCCACCGCGCGCGAGCGCGGGTTCCTCAAGCTGCCCCTCTTCTGGATGGCGGGCCTGTTCCTGATGGGCCTCTTCCAAGGCGGCGGCAGCCGGGGCGCCGAAGCGTTCACCGGCGGCGGCGAGGCCTGGCTGATCTTCTTCGTCCTCATTCTCAGCGGCGGATTGATCTCGGACGAGGTGGACTCCGGCCACGCGCAGCTCGTCTTGTTGAAGCCGATCACGCGCGCCCAGTGGGTCTCGGGCAGGTTTACCGGGGCGGCCATCGTCCTCTCCGCCGGCGTGCTGCTCTCCTGGATGGGCAGCCTGATCATGGCGTTCGTCCACGGCGGCGATGCGCTGCTGGTCTTGCGGCTGCAAGTGCTGCCGCTCGCGCTCCTGACCGCCCTGCCGTGGATGGCCACCGCCGTCGCGCTCTCGGTGGTGATCCGCGGCTGGGCCAACGTCGGCGTGATGGTCGGCGGCATGATCGCCTGGGGCATCTCGCGCCACGTCCTGCCGCAGCTGCTGCTCCTCAAGGGCTTCGACGTCGAGCCGTACTTCAAGGCCATCGAGCCCTACGCAGGTCCGCAGAACGTCCTCAAGGATCTGCTCGCGGGCACGCTGACCCCTTCGACGGCGCTCTGGAACCTCTTCTGGCTCTTCGCCGCCTGGACCCTGGCCGTGCTCCTGTTCGACCGCCGCGAGCTGGCCCGGAGGCGCGCATGACGCAGCGCCAGCCCCCAAAGCTCTGGTTTGCCCTGACCGCCGTGAGCTTCGGCGCTTTCCTGCTCGCCCGGCTGCTGGGTCATTGAAGCTTGACCCCCGGGCCCAAAACCAGTAAAGAGACCCGCTTTTTCCAGGAGAACCGCAATGGCCGTCAAGCTGCGCCTCGCCCGACGTGGCGCGAAGAAAGCTCCGTTCTACCACCTCGTGGCGACCGACTCGCGCAACCCGCGGGACGGCAAGTTCAACGAAGAGATCGGCACCTACGATCCCAACTTTTCGCCTGCCAAGGTCAACATCAAGGAAGACCGCCTCGCGCACTGGCTGAAGATGGGCGCCAAGCCCAGCGCCACGGTCAACCAGCTGATCAAGCTGGCCAAGAAAACGGCGGCTGCCCAGCCGGCGAAGTAGCCTGTGTCGGAGGCGAGCGACGTTGGCCGTCCGGACGACGGCGCGCTCCTCGCCATCGGCCGCGTCGCGCGTGCCCACGGCATCCGCGGGCGCGTCCTGGTCGCGCCGTACGATCCGGAATCGCAGGCGCTGGCGAGCTTGAAGCGCATCCACCTGGGTCCGCGCGAGTACCGCATCCAGCTCGCCGAGCGGGTCAATCTGGGCTGGCTGGTCGAGCTGCAAGGCGTCGCCGACCGCAACCTGGCCGATACGCTGCGCGGGCTGGAAGTGAAGGCTTTTCGCGACGAGCTGCCGCCGCTGGAAGAGGGCGAGGTCTACTACGCGGACCTGATCGGCTACACGGTGGTCGACGGGCAGGGCCAGGAGCGCGGCGTGGTCGAGCGGCTGATCGCGGCCGGCGCGCAAGAGCTCTTGGAGCTGACGGGCGGCAAGCTGGTGCCGCTCGCGCTGGTGAAGGAAGTGATGTCAGACACCCGGCGTATCGTGGTCGATGCCCCGGAAGGTTTGTTCGACTTGTAGAGGGAGTTTCAGACGTGCCGTCGGTCGAAGTCCTCACGCTCTTCCCGCGACTCTGCGCGGCCCCGCTCGAGGAGAGCATCCTGGGCAAGGCCCGGGAGAAGGGCCTATTGAGCGTGACCGTGACCGACATTCGCGACTACGCGGACGGCAAGCACCGCATCACCGACGATGTGCCCTACGGCGGCGGCGCCGGCATGCTGATGAAGCCCGAGCCGCTGGTGGCCGCCATCGAAGCGGCCAAGGCGCGCCAGCCGTCGGCCCGCGTCATCCTCATGAGCCCGCAGGGCCAGCGCTTCACGCAGCAGAAGGCCCAGGAGCTGTCGACGTTCGCGTCCATCATCCTCGTCTGCGGGCGCTACGAAGGCGTGGACGAGCGCGTGCTGGAGTGGGTGGACGAAGAGCTGTCGCTGGGTGACTTCGTGCTCACCGGCGGCGAGTTGGCTGCCCTGGCCATCGTGGACGCGGTGGCGCGGCTGATGCCGGGCGTCCTGGGCAACGCCGACAGCGCCCAGTTCGAGAGCTTCACCGGCGACGGCCTGCTCGAAGGCCCGCAGTACACGCGCCCGCCCGAATTTCGCGGCCGGCGCGTGCCGGACATCCTGCTCTCCGGCGACCATGCCCGCATCGCGGCGTGGCGCAAGGACCAGGCGGCTACGCGCACTCTGACGCGCCGGCCAGATTTGCTGGAAAAGCACTTGACGAAAACAACGAATTAAGCGAGCGGTATCAGGCTTAGGGAAGAGGGTAAGAAGATGCGTTTGAAGGCGATTGAGCTGGTGGAGTTGCGCAACGTCAAAGCCGAGACCCGCAGCGCGGTCCCGGAGTTCCACGTGGGCGACACCTTGAAGGTCCACACGAAGATCAAGGAAGGCGACAAAGAGCGCATCCAGATCTTCGAGGGCGTGGTCATTCGCCTGCGCCGCGGGCAGGTGAACACCACCTTCACCGTGCGCAAGGTGAGCTACGGCGTGGGCGTGGAGCGCATCTTTCCCATGTACTCGCCCCGCATCGACAAGATCGAGATCATGTCGAGCGGCAAGGTGAAGCGCGCGCGCCTCTTCTATTTGCGCGATCTGCAGGGCAAGGCCGCGCGCCTCAAGAACGCCGAAGACAACACCTCGCCGTAGTTCGACCGACTCTCGGGTCCGGAGGAGACTTTCGTGCAGCTCACCGAGCTGCTGTTCCAGAAGGTCAAGGACCTGCCGGGTCAGGGCCAGCTCGCGCTCAAGCCAGGGTATGTCGTGGTGGTCTCGCGTTCGCCCACGCTGCGCGTGGCGCTGATCGCGCCCATCTGCCCGGCGGCCGACGACCCGAAGCGGCTCGCCGAGCCCGTGGGCCCCACTCGCGTCGGCGTGGGCCTGCTGGGCGGCGACGGCACGCCCTACCGGCTCTTGCGTGAGCTGGGCGGCAGCCGCCAGCTGATGAAGCTGAACCCCGAGACCCGCAAGTACGCGTCCCTCACCGACGACCAGCTGGAGATCGACTCGTTCCTGCGCGTCGAGTGCGGCATGCCTTCGCTGGACGCCTACGCGGGCTTCTTCGTGCTCGAGGTGAACGAGCTGCCCTCGCTGCGGACGAAGTCGGCCGCGGCGGTGAACGAAGCCTATGTCGACACCGAGCAGGTGCAAGCCCTCAAGGACGAGCTGGTGCTCACCCAGAAGTTCGAGGGCATGCAGGACCGGCTCTTCAAGATCAGCGAGCGGCTGCAGGAGCTGAACACGGCCTCCGTGCGCCTGCGCGAGGCGGAGACCGACGCCGCCCAGGCCGAGAGCGAGCTGGGCCGCTCGCGCTGGTCGAAAGAGCAGATCGCCGAGCTGACCGCGCGCGCCGGACGAGCCGCCGAAGAGACGAAGCGCCACGAAGAAGCGCAGGCCGACCTGGAGAAGAAGAAGGAGCGCTTCGAGCGCGAGGACGCGGTGGTGGCGGAGCCCTTCCTCTCCAATCCCTGGTTCGGCGGCGGCATCGCGGCGGGCGTGCTCATCGACGTGGTGACGTTCTTCATGCGCAAGCCCTTCATCGCTTTCTTCGCGCTGCTGCCGTTTCTCGGCGCGCTCATTGCCGTGCTGCGCTGGATCGAGACCGACGAGGCGGCGAAGCAGCGCGCCGTCACCGAGAAGGAGCTCAAGGAGCGCGAGCACTCGATCAAGAAGAATCGCGAGCACGACGCGGCTCCGCTCAAAGCCGCGCTCAAGGCCGCCGGAGTCGAGCGCCCCGAGGATCTGGTCTCGCTCTTCCGCCAGCGCGAGGAGGTGACGCAGCGGCGCGATCAGGCCACGGCGCGGCTGGAGGAGCTGCGCAAGGATCCGGAGCTCGCGCGCATCGCCGTCGAGCTGCCCGAGCTGAACGCGGAGAAGGACAAGCTCGACACCGAAGTGCTGCGCATGGGCTTCACCCGGTCGGTGGGCGACATCGAGGCCGACATGAAGCGGGCCATGGGCATCTCGGAGGCGAAGAAGGGCGCGACGGTGCCCGAGGCGGAGGTGCCCAAGCACCTTCTCGGCCGCGCCGCCGAGCTCTTGGCCGTGCATCCCGACGAGCTGTTCCCGCAGATCGGCGCGCGGCTGAAAGCCTATCTTGGCGCTCTGACCGATCAGCGCGTGGTCACCGCCACGCGCGACGACAAGGGCCTCTTCATCCTGGCTGCCGCCGACGGCCGGAGCGGCCCCTACACCGGCCTGCCGCCGCCGCTGCGCGATCTGGTCTACACCGCGCTGAGGCTGACCTTGGTGGAGCGCCTCGCCACCCAGAAGAAGCTGCCCGTCATCATCGACGATGCGTTCGCCGCGCTCGAGCCGCCCAAGCGCGCGCTGGTGGCCAAGATGCTCAAGGGCATCGCCGCGCAGGGCCAGGTCATCCACCGCGTGTCCGAGCCGCCGCCGGCCGGCATCGCCGACGTGGTGCTGCAGACGTGAAGCACGCGCGGCAGCGGCTGGGAGACGCGGGCGAAGCCGCCGCGGCGGCGTTTCTCGAGGCGGCGGGATATCTCATCATCGCGCGCAACCATCGCTGCCGGCGCGGCGAGGTGGACCTGATCGCGGAGCAGGGCGAGATCCTCGTCTTCGTCGAGGTGCGCACGCGGGAGACCGCGGCCTTTGGCGGACCGGAAGAGACGGTCAACTTCCGCAAGCAGCAGCGCGTGGTGGCGGCCGCGCAGGACTACCTCATGCGCCGGCGCGGGCCGCCGCGTGGCGCGCGGTTCGACGTCATCGCGGTGGTCTCCGGGCAGATCGCGCACTACCCGAACGCCTTCGACGCCGGCAGGTATTGAGCTTTGCCTCTCTATGTCGTGGCCACGCCCATTGGAAACCTGGGCGACCTGACCCAGCGCGCGCGCGAGGTGCTGGCCGCTTGCGACGCGGTGGTGGCCGAGGACACGCGCCACTCGGGCCAGCTCTTGAAGCACCTGGGCCTGGAGAAGCCGTTTCTCTCCCTGCCGGCCTTCGACGAAGCGGCGCGGGCGGACGGCATCGTCCGCAGGCTCGTCGAGGGCGCGTCGCTGGCGCTGGTCACCGACGCGGGCACGCCGGCCGTCAGCGACCCGGGAGCGCTCCTGGTGCGG
>DATBAA010000454.1:0-2566 GCA_036271755.1 Myxococcales bacterium
GGCCAATTCGGCGACGAGCAGGATCTCGTGCGCGCCGCCGCGGGCCACGCCCACCTTCTTGCCCTTCAGCTCGTCGATCGATTTGAGGTTCAAGTCCTTGCGGCCGACGATGCGCGCGCCGCCTTTGGCGAAGCCGGCCACGACGTAGACCGGCGCTCCGGCGGCCCGCGCGGAGATGGCGCCGTCCACCGCGCTGGCCCCGATGTCCACGTCTCCCGAGAGCAGCGCCGGCACGATGTCGATGCCCTTGGCAAAGACGTGCTCGGTGACGTTGAGGCCGTACTTGGGACCCAGCTCCTTCATGTAGGAGACGGCGCCGTAGTGGGCGAACTTGAGGTTCCCTAAGCGGACGTCGTCAGCGGCGCGAACCGATAGAGCGGAAAGGGCGAGGGCGAGGAACAGTCGAAAGGGCACGCAAGGCCTCCGTTGGGGCGCGGAGTCTCGCACGAGCCGCACGAAAATGTCAGGGCGGCCCTAACTGCGTATCCAGGTGGAGGATCTGCTTCTCCGCGAACCCGCTGTAGTTGCCGTCCAGGCCGTAGAGGAGCTTGCGGGCCTTGTCGCGATCCTTGGCGTCGATGGCGGCCTGCACCTCCGCCACCTTGCCGGCCAGATCGCGCTGAAGCCTGGCGTTGCAGTCTGCCAGCTTGCCCTCGTTGACGGGGTTCTTCTTCTCCAGCATGGCGAGCGCGCGGATCATCATCGGACCGTCGGGCGGAATGTGTGCCAGCTTGGGAATGCTCCAGACGTCCATGTCGAAGACGCACCAGCTGCGCATCGACTCGCGGCTCAGCTCGTCTTCGTGGATGTGCTCTTCGTCTTTTTCACCCGTGACATAGGCCAGGCGGATGCGCTGGAACTTCGCGAAGAGCTCGGCGGGCGGCAGGCGAAACTCCGACTCGCGGCCAATGGGATTGCTGCCGGCGTTGAGCAGCGCGCCGCGAAAGATGTCCGGATAGGCGAGCGCGATGGTGAGCGCGGTGCGCGAGCCGCCGGACATGCCGCCGACATAGGTGCGATTGGGGTCGATGGGATAGCGCGCCTTGACGTTCTCGTAGGCGAGCATCGCGAGCGGCATGCGCCGGTCGTAGATCTTGGTCTCGTTTCCCGACGCGTCGGCCACGACCATGATGATGCCGCGCTTGTCGAGCACCGGCCGCCAGCTCTTGGGCGTTCCCATCTCTTCCCAAGGCGCGACGTAGACGAGCAGGCCATAGCCCTCCGGAGGCGGCGGCGGGCCCGGGACGTAGAGGCTGAACTTCTCCTTGGTCAGGTCGATGGGCTGCTCGCGCAGCGCGGTCTTCCTGGCCGCCAGAGCCTCGTCGCCGCGGCGGACGGTCAGCGGAGTGAGCACGCGCCGCGCAATCTCGTTGTTGCTCGCGAGCGGCGTGTACTTGTCGAAGACCTGGTCGACGTGCTCTTCGCCTGGAATGACCGGCACGATCGCACAGGCAATGAGGAGAAGAGTGAGCAGCGCGCCACGGGTCATGGTTGCTTGTCTCATGCGTCTGCGTTGAAACGCACCGCGCTGCTTCCCGATCTCTAGAAGCGTTGCGTCGCGCGGGCGTAGAAAGCCCGGCCGATGAAGTCGTAGGCGGGGTCGGCGAAGGTCAGGAAGGATTCGTAGATCTTCGGAGGCACGGCGTTGGCCAGGTTGTGGACGCCCGCGGCGAGCGAAGTGCCGCCGATCTTGTAGGCCGCCGTGAGATCGAACGTGACGTAGGCCGGCACGTGGTGGGCTTGCTCTCCGGGACTACAAACCCCTTCCGAGCACTCGTCGAAGCCGCCGATGAACCGGCTGCTCAACGCCGCCGCCAGATCGGCCAGCTTCCAATCGATAGCCGCGTCGAACTTGAGCCGCGGAGTCACGCCGCCGATCGCGGAGCCCGCGCCCAGGTAGTTGCCCGCGAAGCTGGTGGCGTCGGAGAAGGCTGCCGAGGTGTCGTAGCGGAGCAGGTACGTGAAGGTGGAGCGCAGGCCGAAGCGTCCAGCCGGGGTCTCCTGGCCGTAGCGGAGGCCCAGGTCCAGGCCGCTGGTGTTGATCGCGCCGCCCCCGTTGGCGTAGCTCGGGCTGGGGAAGATGATCTGCGTCACCGCGATGTTCCAGTAGTCGAGCGACGCCAGAAGGCCCCGCAGGGCCGGTGGCTCTACCGAGACGCCGACGGTGCCATTGAGCGACTTCTCCGGCTGCACCGCGGCGTTGCCGGTCACCACCGGGGCGGGGCAGCGGAGATTGTCGCAGCCGCCGAAGCCGAGCGCGGCGTCGAAGCGCTCGAGGAGGGCCGGCTGGCGATAGTTGGACGACAGGTTTCCGTGGATGCTCAACCCGGTCGCGTCTTGCCAGCCGGGCGGCAGCAGGCGGCCGCCCACGCTCCACACGGCGATGGTGCCGTAGCCGGAGTCGTTCACCACGCGCACCGCCCCGCGCAGGTCGAGCTCGGAGAGCACCGGGACATCCAGCTCGGCATAGCCTACGTTGGTGTGAAACCCGCCCCGCGCGGGTGGAAGTCCTGTGTCGGTGTCCAGGCCCGCGGCGCTGATGGGGTCGGTAGTGAGGTTGCCAAAC
>DATBAA010000455.1:0-4840 GCA_036271755.1 Myxococcales bacterium
CCGGAGAGCTGCAGTTGCTCTCCACCGCCATGGCCGGCGCGGTGGCCTCGGTGATGGTGCGCGGGGTCGATCCGGTGCCCAACGGCAAGCTCGACGGCGGGCTCTCGGGCGCCATCCGGCTCATCGACGGCGTGCGCGTCACCACCACCACGATGATTCGCGACACGGCCAGCCACCACGCCTGCGACCGCCCGGTGACCGCCAAGTACATCGGCGACTATGCGGAGCTGCGCGGCCTCTTCATGGACACCTGGGGCGTCTGCGCCGGCCCGCAAGTGCTGATCGACGAGTACATGGCCGTGCTGGTCGACGGCGCCCAGGCGCCCATCGACGTGCAGCCGGACTTCGCGGCCCGCGTGGGAGAGCTCGACGCCGGCATCGACTACGGGCTCTATGCGCTGCGCAACGAATCGGTCGTCCGCGCTTACGGCGTGCTGACGGCCCTGCTGCACGAGCGGATGCGCGAAGCGGCGGCGAGGCACCCGGTGCCGGCGAAGCTGCGCGAGCTCTTGGAGATTCCCATCGACCGCAAGCACTATCCGATCCTGCGCGTCGATCATCCGCTGCAAGAGACGCTGCGGCTGGACCTGGACGTTGCCGCCTGGATGTTCGAACGCGCGGGAGCCGGCTTGCCGCGGGGCGTGCTGCGCTCCATCGATGACTTGAAGCAGCCAGATCTCGCGCCCTGGGCGGACAACCAGCGCAAGCTGCGCGAGCTCTTGCAGGTGCCGGAGGAGCTGGCGGGGCTGATGACGGAGCTCTTCGCGCTCGACCGCGCGGTGCTGCGCGCGCTGGAGTTCGAGCAGCAGAAGCTCAACGATCGGTTGCGGCGTGCGCCTGGCCGGCCGCTCAGCAGCGACGACGTGGCGGCCTACTCACGCCGCTATACGCCGGTGCTCCACCGCGTGCTCGCCGAAGGCCTGGGTATCGGCATTACCACCGATGCCAACTCAGTGAGTTTGACCGCGGGCGGCCAAACGCTGCTCCTGGGTTGAGGAAGAGCCGGAAGGCACGAATGGCTTCCGGCTCTTCGAGAAACTAACGGGCCTTCTTGACGAGGCCGGCGTGGATGTTGGTCTTGATCTCCATTTGAAATCACCCCCTCTCCTGGCTTCACCCGTGACGGCGTGAGAGCGCTTTAGTAACGGTAAGTTTCCTAGAGGATGGCGAGTGACATGACAAGAGGCAAAACCAAGTTCTGTCTCCGGACAAACTCACTCGAATCCAATTCGTTTGTAACTGTGCACCAGCGTCTGCCAGCGCCGCCGTCTCAGCCGTGCGGGTGCGCGAAGGTCCGCGCGGCCGGATAAGGAAGAAGCTCCGCCGCCGTCTCGTCGCGCAGCTTCTGTTGACTTTCTTGCCAGAAGCGAGCGGTCAACAGCTCGGCGTGCGCCTCGCGGAAGATGGCCGCTTGCCAGGGCTTGAAGATGAAGCGTTCGAACTCCGCCGGGAAGATGTCGCGCGCATCGACGTGGTACCAGGGCTCGGCCGACATCTCCTCCTCGTCGGTGCGCGCTTGCGGCAGGTCGCGAAAGCGCAGCTCGTCCAAAGGCGCGATCTCGTCGTAGTCGTAGAACTGCACCCGCCCGAAGCGCGTCACGCCGAAGTTCTTCAAGAAGAGATCGCCGGGGAAGAGGTTGACCGCGGCCAGCTCGCGCAAGGCGTCGCCGTAGTCGCCGAGCGCCGCTCGCGCCTGGGCTTCGTTGGCCGACGCCAGGTAGAGATCGAGCGGCGTCAACCTGCGCTCGACATAGAGGTGCCGCACCACCACGTCGTCGCGCCTGCGCTCCAGCTGGGTGGGCGCCTTGGCTTCCAGCTCGCGCAGCAGCTCCGGCGCGAAGCGATCCAAGGGAAAGGCGACGTCGGAGAACTCGAGCGTGTCCACCAGCCGGCCGGCGCGCTCGGCGTGTTTGACGAACTGGTACTGCGCCTCCACCTTGGCGCGGTCCGAATCCTTGGGCGGCTCGAACGAGTCGCGGATGATCTTGAAGACGTAGGGAAACGACGGCAGCATGAAGACCAGCATCACCATGCCGCGCACGCCGGGCGCGACGATCATGCGATCGGTCGTGTGCCGCAGGTGCTCGGCGAGGTCGCGATAGAAGAGCGTCTTGCCCTGCTTCTGCAGCCCGATGGCGGTGTAGAGCTCTGCCTTGGGCTTCGCCGGCAAGAGCTCCGAGAGGAACGATACGAATGACGCGGGCACCTCCATGTCGGCCATCAAGTAGGTGCGCGAGAGCGAGAAGAGCGAGTCGAGATCGTCGGGCCGGGTGAGCAGCGCGTCGGCGTAGATCTGGCCGCGGCCGTTGCGGCGGATGGGAATGGCGAAGGGCACGGGCTCGCCACCCAGGAAAGCACGGCCCATCACCACGGCCATGCGATTGCGGAAGACGGGCGAGGCGAGAACTTGCAGCTGCTCCGGCGCGCCACCGAAGGCGTCCGCGAGCGCGGCGGCGTCGCGGTCCAGATCTTCCCAGGCGGTCATGAACTGCAGGTCGAGCAAGAGCTGCCGCAGCGTCGCGCCCGGCGCTTCGGGACGATAGCCGTGCCACGTGGGCTGCAGCGCCCAGATGTGCTCGGTCGAAACGCCCGGCCGCCAGAAGAGGAACTGGTTGTTGAAGTAGCGCCGGTGCAAGAGGCGGCAGGCGACGGAGTTGAAGAAGGTCTCCGCGCACTCGGGCTGCTGGTGATCGTAGAGCAGCCAGAGGTACGCCTGCTTGAGCGAAGGCCAGATCTCCTCGTTGAGCGCGCCGGCGAAGCGGCGCGAGATCAGCTCGGTGGCCTCGCGCACGCGCTGGTCGTACATATCGATGCGCTCGCGATCGGCTGCGCCGGCGGCGCCCCAGTCGCCGCGCTCGAAGCGGCCCTTGGCGTCGGCGCTGACGGCGCGGAAGAGCCGATAATGCTTGTCGAAACCCAGAAGGATCGCGCGCGCCAGCTGCAGGATGCGCGGATCATCGGGGGACATGAGAAGAGAGCTTACGCCGCAAATGGTTACCGAGGTGTTTTGCCGCGAGACGAGCCGTTCGGCGGATGTTACACTTTTGCACCCTTCTTGGAGGCCGTGGTGCTCAAAGAGCTCGCCTTGCGTTGGCCGGTCATCCGCCAGTTGTTGAACCGAAGCGACGGCACGGGCAGCGACGCGATGAGCCGGCGCACGCTGACGCTCTTGCCCAAGAACGACGGCGCCAGCGTCGCTCGCTCGGTCTGCCCCTACTGCGCGGTCGGCTGCGGCCAGCGGGTCTCGCACAAGGACGGCAAGATCATCTCCATCGAGGGAGATCCGGAGTCGCCCATTTCGCGCGGCCGGCTCTGCCCCAAGGGCTCCGCCAGCTACGAGCTGCTCACGCACGATCAGCGCCTCACCAAGGTGAAGTACCGGCGCGCCGGCGGTGCGCAGTGGGAAGAGCTCCCGCTGGAGAAGGCCATGGAGATGATCGCGGACCGCCTCTGGGAGGCCCGCGAGAAGGGCTTCGAAGAGACCCGCGACGGCCAGAGCCTGATGCAGATGACCAACGTCGCCCACCTGGGCGGCGCGACGCTGGACAACGAAGAGAACTACCTGATCAAGAAGCTCTTCACCGCGGGCCTGGGAATGGTCTGCATCAGCAACCAGGCTCGAATATGACACTCCAGCACCGTGCCCGGTCTGGGCACGACCTACGGACGCGGCGGGGCGACGACGTCGCCCAAGGACCTGCTCAACTCTGACGTGATCCTGATCATGGGATCGAACATGGCCGAGAACCACCCGGTTGGTTTCCAGTGGGTGGTGGACGCCAAGGAGAAGGGCACGCAGGTCATCCACGTCGACCCGCGGTTTACGCGCACGTCGTCCGTGGCCAACCATTGGCTGCCGCTGCGCGCGGGCTCGGACGCGATCTTCCTGGGCGCGATGCTCAACTACGTGCTGCAGAACGATCTCATCTTCCGCGAGTACGTCGTCCATTACACCAACGCCCCCATCATCATCGCCGACGATTTCCAGGACACGGAAGATCTGGGCGGACTCTTCTCCGGCTGGAATGAAGCCGAGAAGAAGTACGACCCCACCAGCTGGTCTTACAAAGGCTCGCGCAAGAACGGCGCGCAGCCGGTGGGCGCCGAAGAGGGCGGCCACGCCAACCAGGGCTCGCCGTCCACGGCCGACCTGAACACCTACGAGAAGGACGAGACGCTACAGAATCCGCGCTGCGTGTACCAGTTGATGAAGAAGCACTTCGCGCGCTACACGCCCGAGATGGTGGAAGAGCAGTGCGGCACTTCCAAAGAAGCGTTCCTGCGCATCGCGAAGATTTTCTGTGAAGCGTCGGGCCCCGACAAGACCGCGGCCATCTGCTACGCGGTCGGTTGGACGCAGCACTCTTCCGGCGCGCAGGTCATCCGCTGCGCCGCCATGCTGCAGCTGCTCCTCGGCAACATGGGGCGGCCCGGCGGCGGCATCGTCGCGCTGCGCGGACACGCCTCCATCCAGGGCTGCACCGACATTCCCACGCTCTTCGACAGCTTGCCCGGCTATCTCTCCATGCCGCGCCTGGGCCCCGACTCGAAGACGTTGAAGACCTTCATCAAGAAGTACAAGACGCGCACCGGCTGGTGGAACAACTTCGACAAGTACATCGTGAGCACGTTGAAGGCGTTCTACGGCGACCACGCCACGGCCGAGAACGACTTTGGCTTCGACTGGCTGCCGCGCCTGACCGGCGACCACTCGCACCAGGGCTATTGGAAGGAGATGCTCGAGGGCAAGGTGGACGGCCTCTTCGTCATGGGCCAGAACCCGGCCGTCGCGGGCCCCAACGCCGGCATGGAGCGGCGCGGCCTGATGAAGCTCAAGTGG
>DATBAA010000456.1:0-5698 GCA_036271755.1 Myxococcales bacterium
GGCGGCCATCGTCCGCGCGGGCGCGCTGCGCATGCGCGAGCAGATCGATCAGCTCGGCTTCGACGAATACAAAAAGCTCGTCGATTCATTTCCGAAGGACCGCGCGTTCATCACCGCGGTCTCGGACGGCACGGCCGCGCAGACGCCTCTCGCGGGTCTCGCGGCAGGACTAGACGCTTCGCTGCACGAGCTGGTCTTCGCCTGTGCCGCCGACATGCCTTTCGCGGCGGACCCAAACCTATTGGACGCGCTCTTCAAAGCCATCCAAGGCCACGACGCCGTCGAACCCGAATCGGACGGCTTTCCGCAGCCGCTCTGCGCCATCTGGCGCCGCGAGCCCGCGCTCACTGCTGCTCGCGAACTGCTGCTGCTGGAGAAATCCGCGGGTCCTCGAGCGCTCTCGCAGAAACTGCGCACGGCCCGACTCGTTTGGCCCGACCCGCGCCCGTTCCTCGACGCGGACACTCGAGAAGCCCTGGACGCCTTGGACTAAGCCGCTTGCAGCTCCGTGCGAAGCGCCGCGGCCAGCGCGCGGATCTGCGATTCGTCGTTGTAGATCTGCGCGGCGATGCGGATGAGCTGCCGCGGCGGGGCAGGGAAGAGCACCACCGGCGCCTCGATGCGGTGCTTCTCGTAGATGGCCTTCTGCAGCGGGTGCCAGAAGACTCGGCTCTGCGGCGGCAGCGTCTCCTTCATGTCCGGCAAGGGCACCGAGGCGAGCGAGCCCAGCATCTCTTCCGGCGCCGGCTTGGGAATGCCCAGCGCCTCGCAGAGGATGGCCTGGCCTTTGACCGCCAGCGCGTGGTTGCGCTCCATCAGCTCGGGAATGCCGCCCGGCAAGAGCTGGCGAAAGAAGCGCAGCGCGTGCGGAATCACCAGCCAGGCGGTGGGGTCGAGCGTGCCGCCCCAGTCGAACTCGAGCCGGAAGCGCGAGCGATCGGTGCGGGGCGCGTTGGCGCCGTGGCTGATGGTCAGCGGCCGGATGCCGGGCTGCTTGTCGCGCCGCACGTGCAGGAACGCGCTGCCTTTGGGCGTGCAGAGCCACTTGTGGCAATTGCCGGTGTAGTAGGCGGCGCCGATCTCTTTCACGTTCAACGGCAGCATGCCGGGCACGTGCGCGCCGTCGACAATGGTGTCGATGCCGCGCTCGTTCAGCAGCCGCACCAGCTCGCGCGCCGGGAAGACGAGGCCGGTGGGGCTGGTGACGTGATCGAGCAGGAACAGCTTCGTGCGCGGAGTCACGGCGGCCATCACGGCATCGACGACTTGTCCTGGCTTGCTGATCGGCCAGGGCACGGAAGCCACCACAACCTTGACGCCATGCGCTTCGTGGATGCGCAGCGTGTTGCGGCAGGCGTTGTAGACGTGATCGGTGGTGAGCAGCTCATCGCCCGGCTGGAACGCGAGCGAGCGGACGATGGTGTTCACACCCGAGGTGGCGTTGGGCACGAAGGCGAGGTCATCCGCGTCGGCTCCGACGAAGGCCGCCAGCTCGCCGCGCGCCTCGTCCAGCAAGGGCTCCAGATCGCGCGCCAGGAACTGCAGCGGCTGCCGCTCGAGGCGCGCCCGCAGCTCGCTCTGCGCCTCCAGCACCGGCCGGGGGCAGGCGCCGAAGGACCCGTGGTTGAGAAAGATGATCGAGTCGTCGATGGTCCAATGCTTCGCGAAAGGGCTGGCCATGGCCTGCCCAATACCGCGCGGACCGGGCCGTGTACACAGATCGTCTCGCGGAAGCGCAGCGAAGACCAATCATTCTATCAATTGATCAAACGGGGCTGATCTCGCGCTTGCGGTGAGGCCGCTCGACGCGCTTGTGTTCGGTCAATTGCAGATAGTGAGCCAATAAAGGCCGCGTCTCGCGCGGGTCGATGACGTCGTCCACCAAACCCAGCGCCGCGGTCTTGAAGATATCGATGTGCGGCCGCACCGCTTCGGCCAATTGCTTCTTCAGCTCCTCTGGGCTCGTAGACGAAGCGAGCAGCTTGTTGGCCGCGATGGCGACGATTCCCTCCGCGCCCATCACGCTGATCTCCGCGCCCGGCCAGGCCGCCAGCAGATCGGGCTCATAGGCGCGGCCATTCATGACGTAGTAACCCGCGCCATATCCCTTGCGCAGGACGATGGTGAGCTTGGGCACCGTGGCGCTGGCCACCGCGTAGAGCATCTTGGCGCCGTGGCGGATGATGCCCTGCTGCTCGACCTTGGTGCCCACCATGAAGCCCGGCACGTCCTGCAAGAAGACCAGCGGAAGCTCGAAGGCGTCGCATAAGTTGACGAAGCGCGCCGCCTTGTCGGCCGAGTTCACGTCGAGCACGCCGCCGTAGAACATGGGGTTGTTGGCCACCACGCCCACCGGCCGGCCGTCGATGCGCGCGAGCGCGGTGACGATGTTCCGCGCCCAGCGCGGCTTCAGCTCGAACGTCTTTCCGTCGTCGACGATGCGGGCAATGACTTTACGAACGTCATAGGCCTGCCGCGGATTGTCGGGGATGAGATCCAACAATGCGTCATCGCGGCGATCGATTGGATCGGTGCAAGCGATCCGCGGCGGCTTTTCTCCGCAGCGAGAGGGAAAGAAGCTCAAGTATTCGCGGACGGCCAGGATACAAGCCTCGTCGCTTTCACATTCGAGGTCGCCGACGCCGCTCACCTCGGTGTGGATCTTCGAGCCGCCCAGGGCTTCTTCGGTGACCTCTTCACCGACCACGCTCTTCACCAGATACGGCCCGCCGATGGCCAATGAAGAAGTTCCTTTGACCATGGGAACGAAATCGGCCAATCCCGGAACATAAGCCGTGCCGGCGGCGCCGGGCCCGACCATCGCGGCCACCAGAGGAATTACGCCGCTCATGACGACCTGCTCACGAAACAAATAGCCGGTATCGGCAAATGAGCTGATCCAGGCCGCCTCTTCCGGATCCGCCGAAAGTCTCGCCCCGGCGGAGTCGACGAGCCACACCATGGGAATGCGCTCGCGGAGAGCCAATTCGCGGAGGCGCGCGACTTTACGTTCCCCCACCACCCCGATACTCCCGCCCTGGACGGTGAAATCATAAGCGGCCGCGCAAGCCATGCGGCCGCCGATGAGGCCGGTGCCGCAGATGACGCCGTCGGCCGGGCTCGGCTTCGCGGGGTCCAGGTTCCCAGCCAGCAAGCCGATCTCGCGGAAGTTGCCGCCGTCGAAGAGCAGCGCCATCCGGGCCCGCGCGTCGAGTTTGCCGCGCTCCTTCTGCCGCGCCAGCCGCGCCTCGCCGCCCATCTTCAACGCCTGCGCTTTGCGAGCCTGCAACTCGGACACTTTGTCGCGCATCGACATGGCCGCTTTGCGTATCACGGGGAGGGCGCGTTACGTGCGGAGATCAGGCGCGGTTTCCTTACATAAGTTCGTAAATGCAATTGTTTGACCAGTGCATTCCGGTTGCGTTAGCGTCGCGCAATGTCGTCCCCGGCAGCCGACCTGATCTCCGGACAAACGGAGACCGACCCCCTATTGGGGCGGGTCGTCAACGACCGCTATCGCATCGTCGAGCAGATCGGCCATGGCGGCATGGGCCGGGTCTACAAGGCGCAGCAGTCGCCGCTCGATCGAATCGTCGCGTTGAAGGTGTTGGGCGCAGGCCACGATCGCGATCCCAACTTCTACAAGCGCTTCTTCCTCGAGGCCTCGGTCACCGCCAAGCTCACGCACCCCAACACCATCACGCTCTACGATTACGGCCGCACCGACGACGGCATCTTCTTCATCGCCATGGAGTATCTGAACGGCCGCACGCTCTCCGCGGCCATGCAGCAGGACGGCCCGCTCGCGCAGGAGCGCGTCATCCACGTCGCGCAGCAGATCTGCCGAAGCCTCCGCGAGGCGCACGCGCTGGGCATCATCCACCGCGACCTGAAGCCCGCCAACGTCATGCTGCTGCGGCAGCACGACGATCACGACTTCGTCAAGGTGTTGGACTTCGGCCTGGTGAAGTTCTTCTCCGGCGAGAGCGCGCAGGACGCGGACATCACCAACGCCGGCACCTTCATGGGCTCGCCGCACTACATCGCGCCCGAGCAGGCCCGCAATCAAAGCCCCGATCAGCGCTGCGACATCTATTCGCTGGGCATCCTGCTCTATCACATGCTCACCGGGCGGGTTCCCTTCACCGCGCAGGCGCCGGTCGACATCATCCTCAAGCACCTGCACGAGGCGCCGGTGCCGCCGCGTGACGCCCGGCCCGACTTGAACATCGAGCCGGCGCTGCAAGAGATCGTTCTGCGCTGCATGGCCAAGTCCCGCGAGGATCGCTTCCAATCGATGGACGATCTGCTGGCCGAGCTGAAGCGCGTGCGCACCCGCATCACCGGCATCTCGGGGCCGCAGTCGTTGCCGCCGTCGAGCATGAACGACACCTCGCCCGGCATGCCGCCGCTCTCTGCGGCGTTGGTGGCGCAGACCCCGGCCAGCGCGCTGACCATGCGCACGCCCAGCCAGCCCATGCCGTCGCTGCACACGCCGGGCGCGGGCTTACCGCACGGGTTCCAACCGCCGCCGCCGCCGGCCGACGCGTTCGAGGATCTGCAGCCCGAAGCGGTCATCGTTCCCGACCGCAAGCCGTTCCCCAAGCTGGCCGTCGTGCTGTCGTTGCTGGTCGTCGCCGGAATCGCGGGCGCCGGGTTCTATCTCCGGTCGCGCGAGCCGCAGATCACCCTCACGCAGCTGCCGCCCACGCCCGCGCCGCTTGCCGTGACGCCGGCGCCTCAGCCTGCCGCGGAGACCGCGCCGGCAACGCCGCCGCCCGCTTATCAGACCGCCATCGCCGGGACGACGCTGGTGAGCTTGACCAGCACTCCCATCGGCGCCGAAGTGCACGACGCCGACGATCGCATGCTGGGCCTGACGCCGTTCGAGCTGCGCGTTCCGTCGGGCAAGCCGCTGCAGCTGACCCTGCGGCACGAAGGTTTCAAGCCGGCAGCGGTGAAGAAGAAAGTTGACGGCGAGCACGTCGCGCTTAGCGTGGCGATGAAGAAGGACAAGGGCAGCGACGAGTCCCAGCCGAATAAACGTTCCGTCGGCTACAAGGACGATCCGTACTGACCCTGTTCATGGGTGGTGAAATGCAAGGTAGAAATGGCGCGACGAAGCTCGCGCAAGTCTGGACTTGCGTCCTGGCTGTGTCGTTGTTTGTTTCCGGAGCCGCGCTCGCCGATGCGCGCGGGGACGCGAAGCGGCACTTCCGCGACGGCATGCAGATGATCGCCGCCGGCCAGCTGGAGCGCGGCATCGCCGAGCTGAAGCAGGCTTACGCCATCAAGCCGCACCCGGACGTCCTCTACGACATCGCGAAGGCCTACGTCGACTTGGGAAACATCCCCGAGGCGCTGGTCTATTTCCGCCAGTACGTCGCGACCGATCCGGAGGACAAGGACCAGGTCACCTCGGTCATGCAGCGTCTGCAGGCGGCCATCACGCCTGGGCAGAACGGCAACGCCGCGCCGGCGCAGGTCCCGCCGAGCGGCGCGCAGAACGCCGAGGCGCAGCGGCTCATCGCGCAGCTGCAGGCGCTGATCGCGGCGCAGAACAAGGCGCCTGCTCCAGCCGTCGGTCCGGTGAAGCCCGGCGCCGCGCCCGCGCCGGCCAAACCCGCGGGCAACGCCGAAGACGAGATGTTCGAGGAGTCCACCATCTCGGCTGAAACCCGCGCCACCGCCCAGCAGA
>DATBAA010000457.1:0-2302 GCA_036271755.1 Myxococcales bacterium
CTCGGTGATGGAGGCGTCGGCGCGGTTGCCGGTCAGGTACGCGAACTCCAGCCCCGCGCCCTGCTTGCGCGAGTACGAGGTGTCGAGCCGCGTGGTGAAGCGCTCGCCCTCGGCCAGCGAGAGAAAGCCGCCGACGCGCACCGCGGTCTGCAGCGTACGGAAGTTGCCCAGGCCGGCAAAGTCCGCTTCGCCGCCGAGCAGCAGTCCGCCGCGGAGGCTCGCCGACAGCGGCTTCTGCACCGCCATCAGCACCAGGTGCTGCTGCAGGCTGCGATCGGCGACGGTCGAGTCGGTATAGGCCAGCTGCGAGAGCGCGTAGTCGAACTCGAAGTCCACGTGCTCGTCGCTGGGGGCCGCGTGCCAGGCGAGGCCGAGCTCGGCGCTGGTGATGGGGCTGCCGGTGGCCGTCGAGATGGAGCGCGGATCGTACGGCTCGAGCAGGCCCGTCTGCTGCGGGTTCGTGTCGTAGCCGGCGGCGAGGCGCGCGCTGCCGTCCCAGCCGCCGCCTTTGCTGAGCAGGTCGAGATAGGCGCGGGCCGTCTGCGCGTCGGCTTCGTCCAGGTGCAGGGTCAGCGCGCGTCCGAACTCCTCCCGGGCGGCGCCGCGGGCCCCGAGCCGGAAGGCCGACGCGGCGGCCATGATGCGGCTGCGGCCGTCGGTGGGATCGAGCGCGGAGGCGCGCAGGAAGCGCTCGCGGGCGGCGGCGTAGTTGCCGGCGTCGTAGGCGTCGAGGCCGTCTTTGTATTCGGACAGCGACTTGTCGCGCTCGGCGGCCGACAGGTGCGCGTCCAGGTCCGCCACCAGATCCAGCGCGCGTTCGTCCGTCGCCTTGCCCCGCGCCGTCTTGGCCAGCTCGCGGGCGCGCGCGACCCCGCCGCCGTCCAGCGCGGCAAAGGCCGCGTTCACCAGCGAGACGATGGCCAGCGAGTCATCTTGCGCGGCCAGCAGATACTGCTGCTCGGCCTCGGCGAAGCGGCCCAGCTCGTAGAGGCAAGCTGCCTGGTTGAAGTGCCAGAGCGAGGCCGTGGGCGGGTCGGGCGCCTCGCCAGCCCGCTTCAAGAGCTCGAGCGCGCCGTCGGGATGCCCGCCGCGAAAGCGCGCCAGCGCCGCCAGGTAGAGCCCAGCTCCGGTGGGCTCTCCTTGCAGCGCCAGCTGTTCGGCCTGTGCGTAGTCACCGCGATCGAAGGCCTCCTGCGCAGGAGCGAGGGCGACGGCCGCGGCGAGGGCCAGCGCGATCATCGATGAGGCGGACCTTGCCCGCCGGAAGGAGCCTGTTGCGGCGTCGCGGTTCCGCTCTGGCGCTGCGCATCGGCGGGCTGCTGCGCGGCGCGCTCGGTGGCACTGGGACCGCGCACGGCGGGGCGCTCCACGGGCCGCTCGATGGCCTTGGTGGGGTTGGTGGCGCGGCGCATGCGGTCGATGGCCGTCTCCACGCGCTCGCCCGGCGGAATGACGTCCACGCGGTGCGAAGGCACCACCCGGACCGGTGGCCTGGGATCTTCTGCCCGCGCCGCCTCCGCAGCGCAAAGCAGGACCGCTGTGAAAATGACCTGCTTCATCCGTCCACCACCTGCAAGAATACCTCTTCTTGGACCCGCTCGCTGCCGATCAAGGCGCTGACGGTCATGCGGTACCGGCCGGGCTTGAGCCCGCGCACCGCGATGGGGATCTCGTTGTCGCCCGGATGCAAGGCCTGCGGCCACTCGAAGTGGCGCTGGTTCAGCTCCTCGCCGTCGCTCCAGAAGGCCAGCCCTTCGGGCAACTCCACCCGGATCTGCGCGTCGGCGACCTCCACTTCGGCGCTGAGGTTCACCCGCACGACCGCGACCTTGGTGGCAGGCAGGCGGGTGAACGCGCTGGGCCCCTGGCTGCCGCGGAGAAGCACGAAGGCGAGCACCGCGGCGACCGCGGCGGCGCCCGCAAGCGAAGGCCAGAGCAGACGAATCTCGGGGAGCCTGCGCCAGAAAGGCAGCGGCAGCGGCGCGCCTGCCTCCGCCAATCGGCGGTGCAGAGCGGCCTCGAATCCGCCGTCGGACGGATCTTCGCGCAGGCTCCTCAGGCGCGCTGGCAGGTCGCTCATGACGTTCTCCCTGGAACTTTGGACGACACCTGCTCTGCGGAAGTTCCCGTAGCTTCCTGTTCTTCACCCAACAGCTTGCGCAACAAGGCCCGGCCGCGGAAGAGGCGCGACTTCACCGTGCCCACCGGAACACCTTCGATGACCGCCAGCTCATCATAGGTATGGCCTTCCAGATCGAAGAGCACCAGGGCCGAACGGAACTCCTGCGGCACCTGCCGCAGC
>DATBAA010000458.1:0-2752 GCA_036271755.1 Myxococcales bacterium
GGAAGTTCGCCGCGGCGCCGCCCGCGAAGCAGAAGGCGGCCGCCGGGCGTCAGGCCAGGAAATGAACCACTGGCTCTTGAAGACCGAGCCCTCTTCGTTCTCCTTCGATGACCTGGCGAAGGCCCCGCGCAAGACCACCGGCTGGGGCGGCGTGCGCAACTACCAGGCCCGCAACACGCTGCGCGACGAGATGAAGAAGGGCGACCTCGTGCTCGTCTATCATTCGAACGCGGACCCCAGCGCCGTCATCGGCACCGCGGAGGTGGTTCGCGAGGGTTACCCGGACCCATCGCAGTTCGACAAGAAGGACGACCACTACGACCCCGACTCTCCCGTGGGCGCGCCGCGCTGGTTCCAGGTGGACGTAAAGGCGCTGCAGAAGCTCGCGCGCCCCGTCTCGCTCGAGGAGATCAAGAACACCAAGGCGCTGCAGGGCATGCTGCTGGTGCAGCGCTCGCGGCTCTCGGTGCAGAAGGTGTCGAAGACCGACTTCGACGCGATTCTCCGACTGGCGAAGTAATGCGCAGGCCGGCGCTCTTCTGCGCCCTGGGCGCCGTGGCCATGGCCATCGCGCTGCAGCGATCGTCCGGCATGTACGAGTTGCCCTCGCTGCTGCTGGCGACCGCCGCCGCGGTCTGCGCGCTGGCCGCCGCCTTCTTCGGCTCGACCCCCGAACGCAGGCTGCTCTGGGCGCAGATCATCCTTGGCGCAGGCTTTCTCTACGGCATCTATTGCCACCTCTTCGAGAACCCCGGCTTCTACGCAAACCCGACGCAGCTGCGCAGCTTTCGCGGCCTCGCGCTGGTGGCGCTGCTCTGCGGGTCGGCCTACCTCTGCGTGCACTTGCGCGCTTCGCTGCAAAAGGCGCGCTTCCTGCTCCTGCTGCTCGTCTTCGCGCTGATGGGCGTGGCCATCATCCGCGCCTCGCCGCGGCCGCGCATCGACGTCTTCGTCTTCCGGCAGATGGGCGCCAACGCGCTGGCCCACGGCCACGATCCCTACTCGATCACCTTCCCCAACCTCTACCCGCATGAGCCGTTCTACGCGCCCGAGTCCGTTCGCGACGGGCGCGTGCTGGTGTACCCATACCTGCCGCTGACCGCGCTCCTGGACCGGCTCACGTTCGGCGACGTTCGCTACATCTCGCTCTTGCTCATGCTGCTCGCGGCCTGGGCCATCTCGCGGCTCGGCGCGGGCATCACCGGAGAGCTGGCGGCGGCGGCCATGCTCTTCCAGGGCCGCTCGTTCTTCGTGCTCGAGCAGGCCTGGACGGAGCCGCTGGTCCTGGCGGCGTTCGCGGCCGCGCTCCTGGCCGCTTCGCGAAAGCGCTGGATCCTGCTCGGGCTCTCGCTGGGCGTGCTCGCCGCTTCCAAACAATACTCGCCGCTCATCATGCTGCCGCTCTGGGTGGCCATTCCCCGGCCTCAGCGCTTGCGCGCGACGCTGCTGGCGCTGCTGGTGCTGGCGCTCACCATCGTGCCGTTCTGGATCTGGGACCGCGACGGCTTCTTGCGCGGCGCCGTCTACTTCCAGTTCTGGCAGCCGCTGCGGCTGGACTCTCTCTCCTGGCTGGCGTTCTGGTCGCGCCGGTTCGGTCCGCCGCCGCTGCCGCTGCTTCCCGCCGCGCTCGGAGCGCTGCTCGCGCTTTTGGCCGGCGTGCGCTGGCGCAGCAACCCAGGCCGCATCGCCGCCACCGCCGCCGCCGCGTGGCTCCTCTTCGTCCTGTTCAACAAGCAGGCGTTCTGCAACTATGACTGGCTCGGCGGGGGCCTCTTGAGCGCCGCCGCGGCAGCGTTTTCCCGGGAGGTCTCATCGTGATCGGCGGCACGCGCGTCTGCGTGGTGATGCCCGCATACAACGCGGAGAAGACCCTGCGGCGCACCGTCGCCGAGATCGATCGGACGGTGGCCGACGACCTCATCCTCGTCGACGATCGCTCCACCGACGAGACCGTGCGCGTGGCCAACGAGCTGGGCCTGCACGTGCTGGTGCACGAGAAGAATCGCGGCTACGGCGGAAACCAGAAGACCTGCTACGCCGAGGCGCTCAAGCGCGGCGCGGGCATCGTGGTGATGCTCCACCCCGACTACCAATATTCTCCCAAGCTGATGCCGGCCATGGCGGGCATGGTCGCGAGCGGCCACTTCGATGCCGTGCTCGGCTCGCGCATCCTGGGCGTCGGCGCCATCGCCGGCGGAATGCCCATCTGGAAGTACGTCGCCAACCGCTTCCTCACCGCGACCGAGAACGTGCTCCTGGGCTACAAGCTGGCCGAATACCACACCGGCTATCGCGCCTTCTCCCGCCGGCTGCTCGAGACGCTGCCGCTGGAGGAGAACAGCGACGACTTCGTCTTCGACAATCAAATGATCGCCCAGGCGATCTGGTTCGGCTTCCAGATCGGCGAGATCTCCTGCCCGGCGCGCTACTTCCCCGAAGCTTCGTCCATCAACTTCCGCCGCAGCATGAAGTACGGCTTCGGGGTCCTGGGGACCGCGCTGCAGTTCCGCGCGGCCCGCTTCGGAGTGACCAGCTCGCCGCGCTTCGCCGACTCGGGCCGCAAGCTGTTGCCGAAGTAGCTACTGCGTTCCGCCGCAGGCGAGGCAGGTGACCGCCGGCGAGCTCATGTTGCGCGGCGTGGGCGGGCTTGTGTTGTCCCAGTCGTTGGCGTTGTTGTCGGTGTCGGTGCAGCCGTTGCTCTTGCGGAAGTCGGGTGTGCTGGTGCCGGCGGGCGCTTTGGTGCCGCCCTCGC
>DATBAA010000459.1:0-3654 GCA_036271755.1 Myxococcales bacterium
GGCCTGCGTGCCGAAGAGGCCCTTGAGCGAGACGTGGCCGACCAGCAGGAAGATGACGCCCAAGGCCACCTGCTCGCCGAACTGCAAGAGCCAGATGGTGTTGGCGTAGGCCGCGCCGTGCGCCGAGAAGCCGTCCGCCACGAAGAGCGAGAGCCCGGCCTGGGTGAAGAACTGCATGGTGCCGACCATGCCCGGCCCGGAGGGCACCATGACGCCCACGACCTGGATGGTGAGGATGACCGCCAGCATCAGCGGCGTCAGCCCGTTGAAGCCAAAGGCGTCGGCCACGAGGCCCAGGCCCCAGGCGGTCAACGCCCAATACGCCGCGGTGAGGATGAAGAAGGCCAGGAGCTTCCAGCCCGAGCCGATGTGCACCGCGCCGATGAAGGCGTCGAGCATGGAGCGGACCTTGGTGGCCATGCCCGGCGAGATGGGCGTGAGGATCTTTCCGCTCAGGGCCAGCGCGCGCTCGCGGAAGAGGACGGCGAAGACCAGCGCCCCGCAGAGCGCCAGGAAGCCCGCCGCCACCAGCCACGAGGCGCTGCGCGCGAACTCCACGTACTTGCCGGTGGCCGCGCTTCCCAAGAGGTGCAAAGACACCACGCCCAACAAGCCGATGGCGATGCCGTCGACGATGCGCTCCACCACCACCGAAGCCAGCGCTCCGCTGCGCCGCAGGGGCGCGCCGCCGCCCGGAGGAGGCCTCGCGATGAGCAGCGGCCGCGCGAACTCTCCCAGCCGCAGCGGCAACAGCATCAGCAGCATCCAGCCCACCGCGCTGGCCGAGTTGAGTCGCTTGAACGACACCTTGCCGAGCGGCTGCAGCAGGATGCCCCAGCGCAGCGTGCGGAGCACGTGGATGGCGAGCATCACCCCCACATAGAGGAGCAAGCGCACAGGATCGGCCGCGCCCATGGCCGCGGCCACCGCGTGGAGATCGGTCTTCCGGAGCGAGAGCCAGACGAAGAAAGCGCTCATCGCGAGCGAGAGGATGGCGCGAATTGCGATTTTCAAGTGCCGCATCGAGGACCGCCGCGTAACACGGCGGCCTCCGGGCATCAATGGCGCTCGACGTCCTCGTCCGGTGGCGGCGAAGCGCCGGCAGGCTCGTCGGACGCGGGTTCGCGGCTGGCCACGCGGTACGAGCCGGTGAACCAGCGGGAGAGATCGAGCGCCCGGCAGCGCGGCGAGCAGAAGGGAAACGAGGGGTTTTCCTCTCGCGGCGGCACGGTTCGTTTGCAGTTCGAGCAGCGAAGCATGGGCACCTGTTTGTAGGCGCGGGTGCGATGCAAGGCAACGAACAGTTGCGTGCTCAGGTGTCGTTCCGATTGACCCGCTCTTCCAGGACGTTTATAGCCCGGTGGCAATGGGTTCTGAACGGACTACGGATCGGTTGGTGTTGGTCGTCGACGACGATCCGGACATCCTGCAGACGCTCGCGCTCTGCCTGTCGACCGAAGGGTACCGCGTGCTCATGGCCGCCAACGGCCAGGAAGCGCTCGAAGTGCTCTCGCGCGACAAGCCCGACTGCGTGCTGCTCGACCTGATGATGCCGGTGATGGACGGCTGGCAGTTCGTCAGCGAGATCGAGACGCGCGGTTGGCGCCGCATGCCGCTGCTCATCTTGAGCGCCGACCGGGCGGTCCAGCAGCACTCCGTCAAGCTGCGCGCCGAGGCCTACCTGGCCAAGCCGTTCGACCTGGACGAGCTGTTGGGCAAAGTGTCGCAGCTGATCGGCGGACCGAGCGGTCCCGCCGCGGCACGCAGCGCTTAAGGCACGCTCCAATTGATGGTCACCCAGGTCTCGCCTCCGCGTCCGTCGCGGACGATGACCCAGAACGTGCCGAAGCCGAAGAAGGGCTGAAATCGTGTGAGACCTTGGGGCGGCGCGCCGCCGTCGACCGGCTCGTTGGCCGTGCCGTTGTCGAACTGCGCTCCCGGCGTGGTGTAGAACGCATAGGCCGGGTCCTCGGTGAGCGTCACCGGGTCTCCGCGCAGGTCGAGCGTCGTATACGTCTCGCGCGCTCCGTCCGCGAGAAGAGGTTCGACGCCGATCTCTTCGCCGGAGTTGAAGGCGATCTGGTCGCCGTCGTGCGCGACCAGGAACGGCACGCCGGCCTTGGTGAGCTGCAAGCCAGTGAGGCGCGGGTTCTGGTTGGGCTGCCCGCCGCGCGGACTGTAGATGACGATCTTGTCGCCGGACTGCGCGCCGTGCGGATCGCCGTCGTCGACGCTGAACGAGTACTGCACGCGGATGCCGTTGAAGGCGCCCAGATCGTTGGCGGCGGCGGCCTGGGCCAGCACCGGCTGCGGCACTGCCAGCGTGGAAGAGAACTCGTCGCCGCCGTCGCGCGCGAGCGTTCCTTGCGGCAGGCTCAAGCCCTGATCGCAGAGGCGCGTGTCGGTTGGCTGGCAGAGCTGCGCGGTCAGCGTCGCGGGGGCCGTGCGGCGGGTGCCGTCGACGGCCAGCACGGTGATCCGCACGGGATCGACGGCGCCGCCATCGGCGTCGAATTGGGCCTCCGGCGGCTCTGCCGAGACCGCGAGGATGCGCAGATCCACCACCTGATCCTGCGACTGGAAGTTGGGCGTGCACGCGGCTGCCGCCAACAACACGAGAAGTCTCTTCATCAGAATTTCCCCTTCACGCCGAAGGTCGGGAGAATGGGCAAGCCTTGGATGCTGCCTTGATCGCGATAGCGGTAGTCGTAGACGTGGAACTCTTCGTTCAAGTGGTTGGTGACGTTTTCGACGTCGAGGTAGAGCGCGAAGGACCAGAGGTCGTAGACCCATCGCTTCTCGGCCCGCACGTCCAGCTGCAGGAAGAGCGGCTCGCGCGCCGACCCGAACTGTCCGCGCGTCGGAATGTACGTGCCCGAGTCGGCGTCGAAGGCGCTGCCCGTGACCGGCGCGTACGGGTTGCCCGAGACGAGGCGGAAGCGCGTCGACAAGTCCCACTTGGGCGTCGGCTTGAAGCCGGCGACGACCGTGAGGATGTGCGTCTGATCGTACTGGAAGGCCTGCCACTGGCCGTCCTGGCCCTGCGGCGTCTGGCCCGGCAGCGTGTACGTCAGGATCTGGCTCTTCGAGAGCGTGTACGCGAGGAAGCCGTAGAGCCGCGCGGTGATCTCGCGCTTGAGCAGGAGCTCGAAGCCGTAGGCGCGGCCGATGCCGTCGTTGAGCAGCCGCGCATTCGAGACCGAGCCGTCTCCGAGCAGCACCGGCGGGACGCGGACGATGAGCGCGCCGCGCCGGTTGTAGAACACCTCGGCGCTGAGGGTGAGGACGTCGCTGAAGCGGTGCTCGAGGCCGGTGCCGAACTGCAGTCCCCACTCGAGCTGCAGATCGGGGTTGCCCAGATCCTGGTCGATCTGCTGCCCGGTCGGAGGCTCGTGGTAGAGGCCCGTGTAGGCCTTGAGGCTCGTCTCCGAATCGAGCGCGTAGCGTCCCCAGAGCCGGGGGTCGGCCGAGGCGCGCGCGTGCTGCAGCCAGTGGAACTGATCCAGCCGCAGGCCCGGCACGAACGAGAGCTTGCCGAAGTTGAACTGGCCTTCGACGTATTCGCCCCACTGCTGGACGGGCTGCACGCGGTTGAAGGTCAGCGTCTGCGTGATGGGCAGGCCCAGGTTCAAGATCTGGATCTGCGATTGGAGA
>DATBAA010000460.1:0-13721 GCA_036271755.1 Myxococcales bacterium
AGAGGTTTTGCGGCTTGTTGGCGTACGAGAACTCGGAGAGCGCCTGACCGCTGCGCTCGATGACCGGCGACCCGGGCTTGTCGATGCGCAGCGTGTACCGGTCCTCGTAGGTGTACGCCATGGGCGCGGCCACGCTGCTGACCAGCAGCCGCGACAGAGGTCCGAGATCGCCGAGCAGATCCTGCCGGTAGAGCAGCTTCTTCGCCTCCACCCGCACGGTCACCGTCTCACCCGAGGCGCCCTTGGCCACCGCGATCATGCGCTGCGGGACGTCGTACTCGAAGTTGCCGCCCGACTCGTGGCGCGGCTCCTCGAACGAGATCTTCACCTCGCTGGAGTGCACTTCGGTCTGGCCGTCCTTCGAGGTGTAGAGCCAGCCCTGCGGCGGCAGGCGCGACCCCGCCGGCGGGAAGAGCATGGCCAGCGCGGCGCTGGTGCCGTGCACGTCGTCGAAGGCCTCCATGCGGTACCAGAGCGAGGCGGTCTTGTAGGCCGGGACGGTGGAGTAGGAGGTGTCGGCGTAGCAGAAGCCGCGCATCTTGCGGCTGCCCGCCGCGGGGCTCCACATGGTGCCGTCGAACTTGCTGCGCAGCGCGAAGATGGTCTGGTCGAAGACCGCGTGTCCGCCCGGGTCGAAGACCACGCGGCCGCCGCCGGGGCGCACCGCTTGCGTCTCGGGCAGCACGGTCGCGTCCACCACCAGCGACTTGCCGGCGAAGTGGACGTGGTGGCTGGCGTCGGGGCCCATGGTCAGGCGCGAGGCGCCCATCTCGATGGCGCCTTCGGGCTTCACGCCCCACTGGCCGCTGTCGAAGGTCTCGCTGTCCTCGGTGGTGGTGCCGTCGGCAGCGACGACCACCGCGCGGACGGCCGCCTTGCCGTGGCCCTCGAGGCCGGCGTTGGAGACGAGGAACTGCACCCGCGCGAACGAGCCGTCCTCCGAGCTGAAGAGGAAGGTGTAGCTCTCCGAGTAGAACGCCTCGGTGCGCAGCTTGGGCAGGAAGCTCGTCTGCGTGACCTTGGCGGTGTCGGGCAGCGCGTTGGAGAAGCCGTGCACGGTCTCTTCGGCGAAGGGGTTGCCGTAGGCCACGAAGAGCACCGCCATGGCGGCGAGGCCCGAGACGCAAGCGCCCAGCACGGCCAGCGCCGGCCGCGGCTTGTGGGTCTGTTCGCGGAAGACGAAGATGCGGTGCAGCGGCAGGTTCCAGCAGAGCGAGACCAGCACGCCCACGACGCCGGCGGCGGTGAGCGGGTTCCAGCGGTGGCCCTCGGTCAGCCAGATGACGCCCACCGTGTTGAGCAAGAGCGAGGTGAGCGAGATGGCGATGTAGCGGGGCACCTCGCCCATCACCGAGCTCGTCCGCGTCTTGAAGGTGTAGGTCTTGTTGACGATGAAGTTGGTGATGGCGCCCAGGAGCGCGCCCAGCGCCCGCGAGGTGCCGGTGTAGACGCCCACCACCTCGACCAGCAGGGTGAAGAGGCCGTAGTCGACGATGGTGGCCGCGGCCGACGCGATCCAGGCGCGCTGGAACCAGCCCGACATCTCATCCACGGGCACTTCGCGCGCGGGCTCCGGGTGCAGCTTGCGCAGCTCGCCGTGGATATAGGCGAAGCGGCGCAGCGCGGTGACGTTGGCCATCACCGCCACGAGGCCCAGCGTGAAGATCATCAGATAGAAGGTGGGGTGCACGGCGCCGCGCTCGGTGAAGTGCGCGACGGTGGGCGCCAGCACGCCGGCGGCGCCGATATAAGTGGCGCGCTCGCCGCGGTTCATCGAGCCCATGCGGGCGACGATGCCGCTGGTCTCTCCCTTGGCGCGGGCGTAGCTGACCAGGAGCGCCCCGCCCATCGAGCAGAGCGAGAGCCAGAAGCCGAACGGATAGCTTCGATAATAGGCGGCGATGCCGGCGAAGGTGGCGATCTCGGCGTAGCGATCGACCGCGGCGTCGATGAGCTCTCCGGCTTCCGAGGCGAGGCCGCGCGCGCGGGCCACCATGCCGTCGAGCGCGTCGCAGATGGCGCAGAGGATCACCAGCCAGCCGCCGAGGGTAAACTGGCCTACGCCGAAAGCGAACGATGCGCCGATGGCCGACACCAGCGAGGCGCCGGTGAGCTGGTTGGGGGTGAGGCCCAGGCGGCTGGAGAGGCGTTCGAGCGGCTCGAAGCACCAGTAGGCGAACTCGATGAAGAACCGGTTGAGGAAGACGCTGCCGGGCTCCTTGTTCGACCGCTCCGAGACGTAGCGGCCCTTGGTGAGCACGCGCACGCCGTATGCGGCCAGGAGCAGGAGCACGAAACCGATGGCCACCAACAGAGACAGAGCCCACCTCTTTCCAACGACTTGGACTTCTCAACGCACTGCGCGGGCACACCCCTGCCCACGTCTCGTGGCGCGCTTACCTCATAGCCGCCTGCTTTGCAACTTGCCAGCGAACGTTCGGTTACTGAGATGAAACAACCAACAGCACCATTGGCAGGCCAACTCCCGGGGTGCCGATCGCTTCCTCGATCGCTTCGCCTTTGACCGCCAAGGTCGCCTCGGGGCCACCGTCCAGGTTCAACGCATCCACCGCGCCCAGCTGCCCGGCCAGCCACTCGCCCACGTCGCGGCGCACCGCCGGCCACTGCGAAGCAAACAAGACGATGCGGCCGTCCTTGAGCAGCGCCAGCGCCGCCGTCCGCGAGGACTCCGCGCAGTAGTGCGCGCCGGTGCAGGCTGCGGCGCCCTCGCGCACCAGCGCGGGAAAGCTCTTCAGCGCCTCGGTCCACTGCTCGGCATGAAAGTCGGCCGGCGCGATGAGCTGCGGCTTGGGCCGCGGCAGGTTTTTCGAGACCGGCGCGCTGGTCTGCTGCGGCGGTGCCTTCTGCGAGCCGAAGTAGAGGGCGTCCTGCCGCTTGCAGCCGGCGCCCTTCTGCGGCTTGCCCTCGGAGATGAGCTCGCAGGTCGGCTTCACCTCCGAATTGACCACCGAGTAGAAGCTGCCGTTGATCACCGCCAGCGCCTCGGGGAACTTCTGCCGCCACTGGGCCAGCGTCGGCCGGGCGGCGTCGAAGCGCACCAGGATCTGCACGCGCTGCGGATCGAGCAGCACGACGCGGCCTTGCCAGGAAGCGTCGCCGCCAAGCTCCGCCGCGGGCGCGATCTGCACGCCGTCCGCGACGCTCTTCCACGGCGCGCCCAGCTGCAGAGGCGCGAGGAGCAGGCTCAAGAGAATGGCAAACATCTAGAGACGCTTCTTCCGCCGCCGCGCCGGCCGCCGCTCCGTCGAGGGAAACATCTCCTGGCCCGCCACCGGCGGCTCGGGCGCGCCGGACCGCCGCGCCAGCGCCATGAACCGCTCCTGGCTTCGCAGCGGAGGACCGTTCACCGGCACGCGCTCGTAGCGGCCGTCGGACATCAGGACGCGCGTCTTGACGTTGTCTGCCAGCTGGATGCCCAGCACCTCGTCGACGATGCGGTCGCGCAGGCTCGGATCCTCGATGGGGAAGGCCACCTCGACCCGGCGGATGAAGTTGCGCGGCATCCAGTCGGCCGAGGTGCACCAGAGGTCGCGCTTGCCACCGGCGTCGAAGAACCAGATGCGCGTGTGCTCGAGGTAGCGGTCGACGATGCTGGTGACGCGAATGCGCTCCGACACGCCTTGGACGCCGGGCCGCAAGCAGCAGACGCCGCGGACGATGAGGTCGATCTGCACGCCGGCCTGGGACGCGCGGTAGAGCGCCTTGATGACGTCGCTGTCGGCCAGCGAGTTCATCTTGGCGACGATGCGGCCCTTGCCCGTGGTCCGCGCGATCTCCGCCTCGCGGTCGATCATCTCGATGACGCCGCTCTTCAAGGTCAGCGGCGCCACCTTGAATTTCTTCCACTGCACCGGCTTCGAGTAGCCCGTCAGCAAGTTGAAGATGGAGGTGGCGTCGGCGCCGAAGTCGTCCTTGGCGGTGAAGAGCGAGAGGTCCGAGTAGAAGCGCGCGGTGACGGGGTTGTAGTTGCCGGTGCCGAGGTGCACGTAGCGGCGCAGGCCGCCCGCTTCGCGCCGCACGACGAGCGTCACCTTGCAGTGCGTCTTGTAGCCGATGAGCCCGTAGACTACGTGCACGCCCGACTGCTCCAGCGCGCGCGCCCAGAGGATGTTGGCCTCTTCGTCCATGCGCGCTTTCAGCTCGACCAGCGCGGTCACCTGCTTGCCGTTCTCCGCCGCGCGCTGCAGCGCCCGGACGATGGGCGAGTCCTTGCCGGTGCGGTAGAGCGTCATCTTGATGGCCAGCACCGACGGGTCGTCGGCGGCAGCCTCGATGAAGCTCACCACCGGCTCGAACGATTCGTACGGATGGTGCAAGAGGACGTCGCGCTCGCGGATGAGCCGGAAGAGGTCGCGCTCGCCGTCGCCAATGGCCGGCGGAACGACCGGCATGAAGGGCTCGTCGTGCAGCTCCTTGTGCTCGATGCGGCCCAGGAGCGGCAGCAAGTCCGGTATATTCAGTGGACCATCGATGCGATAGACGTCAGGACCGGCCAGCTTGAGGGCCCGCACCAGGTAGTCCGAAAGCTGGCTTTCGGCGGCTCCGGCGATCTCCAGGCGCACCGCGCTGCCGCGATCGCGCCGCCGGACCTCGCGCTCGATGGTGACGAGCAGGTCTTCGGCCTCCTCTTCATCGATGGCGATGTCCCAGTTGCGGGTGACGCGAAACCCCCAGCAGCCCTCGATGGGCATGCCCGGGAAGAGCTGCGCCACGTAGCGGGCGATGACGTCTTCGAGCAGCACGTAGGCGCGCCGGCCCGCGTCGGGGACCTCCACCAGCCTGGGCAGCACGCTGGGGACAGGCACCACGCCGTAGCGCAGCCGTCCGCCCGGCGAGGACGCTCCGAAGCGCGCGGCAAGATTGAGCGATTTGTTGCGCAGGTGCGGGAAGGGGTGGCCCGGGTCGAGCGCGATGGGCGTCAGGACGGGGAAGATCTCGCGGGCAAAGTAGGCCGCGACGAACTTCTCGGCCTCCGGCCCCAGCTGCGAGGTCTGCAGCAGCCGGACGCCGGCGCGCTCCAGGTTGGGGAGCACGTCGCCCAGGAGCGCCCGGTACTGCCGCGCCACTGCCTCATGACAGCGCGAGGAGATGGCCGACAGCTGCTCCGAAGGGCTCAGCGCGTCGGGCCCGCTCTCTTCCACGTGGCCGACCAGCTGCTGCTTGAGGCCGGCGACGCGAATCATGAAGAACTCGTCCAGGTTCGCGCTGGTGATGGCCAGGAACTTCAGCCGCTCCAGCGCCGGAACTTGCGGATCGAGGCCTTCCTCTAGAACGCGCTCGTTGAACGCCAGCCAGGAGAGCTCGCGGTTGATGAAATAGCGGGGGTCTCCCAGCGAAGGCTGCGGAAGCGGAACGACGGTCAGCGGTGGCGGGGGAACGGACGCTGCCGGAGCGACCGGCACCGGGGTGGGAGTGATGATGGCGCCGTCCATGGGAGCCGAAGAGTCTACACGGGTGCCCGGAACTTGACAATTAGACGCGATGCGTTATTCTATCTTCGTAACGCAATGCGACATACAAAAAGGTGGGGCAAATGATCAACTTTCAGGCGAAGGCACAAGAGGCGATCCGGGGAGCACAGACCAAGGCGAAGGCGTTCGAGAAGGATGCCCGCAAGCTGGCGGAAACGCTCGGCGATCGCGCCCAGGCGGAAGTGAAGAGCCTCATCCAGGTGGCGCGTTCGGGCTCGCGCGAGCCGATCGGCACCTTGGGCAAGGAACTGGAGAAGCTCGGCAAGAAGCTTCAAGAAGTGGCCAAAGCCAAGGCCTCGGAAATCGTCCAGTAGTTGGTTGTCCGACGTTTCCACTGCAAGGAACCTTGCCGCTCCGCCGAGGCCGCTGTTAGACCTCGGCCGTCTTTGAGCGGCAAGGGCACGAAAAGGGAGCTTTATTGATCGCGGCCTCCAAAACGCGGGTTGACTGGAAGAGACTGGCCAAGACCTTGGCGGTGTCCGTTACCTGCTTCGGGGTGGTCGTCGCCGGAGCGTACGGCGAGGTCGCGCTGCGGCCGCGCTACGTCCCCGTGCCGGCGCAGCCCATCAAGGCCGCTCCCGGCATCCAGCCGCTGACGCAACCGCAGATGGAGGCCATTTTGGCCAACGTCGCGCGATCGCTGGATGAACCGCTGCGCGAGCGCCTCGCCGACGCCATCTTGACCGAGTCGACCAAGGCCGGCTTCGACCCGCTCTTCATCCTGGCGCTGGTGGCGGTGGAGAGCCGCTTCCGTTCGCAGGTCTCCAGTGAGCGCGGCGCGTCAGGCTTGATGCAGCTGACTCCTTCCACCTTCGCCTGGATCGCCGGGCGCGAGCCGGACATTGGCGGCGAGGACGCGGCGGTCAGCGAGGATCCGGTCTTGGACGTTCGTCTTGCCATCCGCTACTTCCGCTGGCTCGAGCACCGCTTCCACAGCCGCGACGACGCCTTGATGGCCTACAACGCCGGCCCGGCCCGGCTGACGCAATACAAGAAGGCCGGAGAAGTTCCCGACTCGCTGCGCGAGTACCCGCGGCGCGTCCTCAAGGAGTACCAGCGCTTCGTGCGCGTGGCCGGCCGCAAGCTGCCCGAAGGCATGCTGGCGCAGGCGAACTGAGCGGGTAGACTCGCCGGTTCCATGAACGACTACGTACTGCGCATCGCCGAGGCTGAAGCGCGCCGCCTGGAAGTCGAGCTGCACGTTCAGCCCCGCGGCGAGAAATCCCTGGAATTCCGCCTGCCGGTGTGGACGCCGGGCAGCTACCTGATCCGCGAGCACCAGCGGCACGTCGACGGCGTCACCGCCACTTCGGGCGGCCGGCAGCTGGCCGTCACCAAGTCCGACAAGCACACCTGGCGCGTCGAGACCAATGGCGGCGAGCCGGTGAAGCTCAGCTACCGGCTCCACTGCTTCGAGCTGACGGTGCGCACCAACCACATCGATCAGACGCACGGCTTCATCAACCCCAGCGCGGCCCTGATGTTCGCGGTCGGCCGCGAGAACGAGCCTTGCTCGGTGCGGCTCCAGCTCCCGGCTGGCTGGAAGACCTGGGTGGCGCTGCCGCAAAAAGAGGGAGCGTACCGAGCTTCTGACTACGACGAGCTGGCCGACAGCCCCTTCGAGCTCGGTCCTGACGCGTCGCATGAGACCCATAAGTTCGAGGCCCAGGGCGTGCCGCACGAGCTCGTGGTGTGGGGCAAGGGCGACTTCGACGCGGGCCGCGCCGTGCCGGACATGGTGAAGATCATCGATGCGCTGTCGGCCCTCTTCGGCGGCCTGCCTTACCGGGAGAAGTACCTCTTCATCCTGCACTTGAACGACAAAGGCCGCGGCGGCCTGGAGCACCGGCAGTCGTGCGCGCTCATCGTCACGCGCTTCTCGTTCGTCCAGAAGGCGGCTTACGAGGACTATCTGCAGCTGGTGGCGCACGAGTTCTTCCACCTCTGGAACGTGAAGCGGCTGCGACCCATGGCGTTCACTCCCTATGACTGGACGCGCGAGAACCACACCGGGCTGCTCTGGGCCATGGAGGGCCTCACCTCCTTCTATGAGGTGATGGCGCTGCGGCGGGCGGGGCTGATCACTCCCGGGCGATTCTTGGAGATCTGGGCCGAGCGGGTGACGCAGCTCTTGCGCACGCCGGGGCGGCTGCGGGTGTCGCTGCGGCAGGCCTCCTACGACGCCTGGATCAAGCACTACCGGCCCGACGAGAGCACGAGCAACACTTCGGTCTCGTACTACTTGAAGGGCAGCGTGGTCGGCTTTCTCCTCGACCTGGAGCTGCGCCGGCGCACCCACGGGCAGAAGTCGCTCGACGACGTGATGCGCGCGCTCTTCGCCAGCCACGGCAAGCCGCCCGGCCTGCCCGAGGACGGCGTCGAGAGCGCCGCCTCCGCGGTGGCCGGAGAGTCGATGGCCGCGTGGTTCGATCGCGCCATCCGCTCGACGCAGGAGCTGCAGCTGGATGAAGCGCTGGCGGGCGCGGGGCTCTTGGCCTCGCTGCATGCGGCGCAGAGCGCGGACGACAAGGGCTCCGTCGAGGATGAGCCGCAGACGCCGTCAGACGCGGCGCCGCGGGCCTGGTTGGGAGCTTCGCTGCGCGACCGCGCGGGCTCGCTGGAGGTCGCCTCGGTGGTCGAAGGCTCGCCGGCGCAGAAGGCGGGCCTGGGCGGCGGAGATGAAGTGATCGCCATCGACGGCATTCGCGGGGACCTGAAAGCGCGTCTGGGCCGCGCCCAGCCTGGCCTGGCCGTGAAGCTCTCGGTCTTCCGCATGGACGAGCTGCTCGAGGTCGTGGTCCCGCTGGGGCAGGCCCCGCGCGACACTGTGACCTTTGCTCCTTCGCCTGCGACCGGCGAGGCGGAGCATGCGCTGCGCGAACAGTGGCTGGGCGCGCAGTGGCCTTGAGCGTTGCAACCGCGGGCTTGCGCGAGTAGAGAACCGCGCGTGCGCGTCACCGAGATCTTCTTCAGCATCCAGGGCGAATCGACGCTGGCCGGCGAGCCGTGCGTCTTCGTGCGCTTCACCGGCTGCGACCTGCGCTGCGGCTACTGCGACACCGAGTATGCCTTCTACGGCGGCAAGAAGATGAGCCAGGAGGAGATCCTGACCGAGGTGGCGAAGCACCCGGCGCGCTTCGTCTGCCTCACCGGCGGCGAGCCCACGCTGCAGAAGGACCTGCCCGAGCTGGCGCAGAAGCTCCTCGACAAAGGCTACCAGGTCTCGCTCGAGACGCACGGCCAGCGGTCCTTGGCCAGCATTCCGCGAGGCGTCCGCAAGATCGTCGATCTCAAGACCCCAGGCTCGCGCGAACCGCACACAGACTTCACCGAGCTGCAAAACCTCGGGCCGGGCGACGAGCTGAAGGTGGTCGTCTGCTCCGAGGAGGATTTCCGCTGGTCGCTGCAGATCATCGAGAAGCTAAATCTGTGGGGCAGGGTGCCCGTCCTCTTCTCGCCGTCGTTCGGCCAGGTCGAACCGAAGGCGCTGGCGGAGTGGGTTTTACAAAGCGGCAAGCCGGCGCGCCTGCAGCTGCAGCTGCACAAGCTGATCTGGGGAGCGGAGGTACGGGGCGTATGAAGAGGCCTTGCTATGTGGTCGATGCGTTCAGCTCCGAGCCCCTGATGGGCAACTCCGCGGGCGTGCTGTTGGACGGCACCGAGCTCTCGGCCGCGCAGATGCAGCGCATCGCCGGCGAGCTCAAGCACAGCGAGACGGCGTTTCCGCTGCCGGCGCGCGAGCCGCAGTCGGCGCTGCACCTGCGCTGGTTCACGCCTTCGTCCGAGGTCGCGTTTTGCGGCCACGCCACGCTTGCCTCGTTTCATGTGCTGGTCGAGGAGGCGCAGCGCATCCGCGTTCCCGAGGGCGGCACGACCCGCGTGGCCTTCACCTGCATGAGCGGCCGGCTCAACGTCGAGCTGTCGCGCGAGCAGGGCAAGCTGCGCATCCTCATCGAGACGCCGGCCAGCAAGTTCGAGCGCGCGCAGGTACCGGGCGAGCTGCTCACCGCGTTGGGCCTCGTGCCGGAAGCCCTGGACCCGAAGCTCGCGCCGCAGCGGAGCGCCATCCTGGAGGGCAATCTCTACCTGGCCGTGCGCGATCGCGACGCGCTCTCGCGCTGCAAGCCCGACGGAGACACGCTGGCCGCGCTGGGAAAGCAGCTCGACGTCGCGGGCTACGTCATCTACACGCTCGGGCCGCAGGCGGGCATCGACGCGGCCGTGCGTTGCTTCTTCCCGGGCTACGGCATCCTCGAAGATCCGGTCACGGGCAGCGCGGCCGGGCAGCTCGCGGCGCTCTTGCAGCAGGAGATGCCAGAGACGCTGCCGCGCAAGCTGGTCTTCACCCAGGGCGACGAGGTGGGCCGGCCGGGGCGCATCGAGATCGAGGTGCGGCCAGAAAACCAGCCGGGCAAGGTGCGCTCCTGGATCGGCGGCAATGCGGTGACGGTCCTGCGCGGAGATCTCTCGTTGTGACCACGCGGCGTGCGAGGCCCTCCGAGTCGTCCGCGCTCCTGCGCAAGCTGCGCGATGTCCACGAGGAGCCGGACACCCGCAACCTCGCGCTCGACCGCGCCGGCGTGAAGGGACTGCGCTACCCGATCTGCGTGCTCGATCGGGCGCGCGGCAAGCAGCACACCATCGCCGAGATCGACCTGAGCGTGGCGCTGCCGCACAAGCGCAAGGGCGCGCACATGAGCCGCTTCGTCGAGCTGCTCAACCGGCATCGCGGCGAGATCGACATCCGCAAGTTCCACGCGCTCTGCGGCGAGCTGCGCAAGGAGCACCACGCCGAGGCGGCGCACGTGAAGGTGCGCTTTCCGTACTTCATCGAGAAGGAAGCGCCGGTCACCAAGGCGCGCGGGCTGGTCGATTACATGTGCACGTTCGGCGCGTCGACCTTCGAAGAAAAAGCATTCACCGCAAAGCGCGCGAAGCGCGCAAAGGTCAATCTGTGGGTGAGCGTCGAGGTGCCGGTGACGACTCTTTGTCCCTGCAGCAAAGCGATCAGCGACTACAGCGCGCACAATCAGCGGTCGCTCGTCACCGTGAAAGTGTGGTTCTCGAAGTTTTTCTGGCTGGAGGATTTGATCAAGCTGATTGAAGCGTCGGCCAGCAGTGAACTGTACGCGCTGCTCAAACGGCCCGACGAGAAGTTCGTCACCGAGCGCGCCTACGAGCGCCCCCGGTTCGTGGAGGACCTGGTGCGAGAAGTCGGCACACGGCTGCGGAAGGACAAGACCTTCCTGCGCTGGGAGGTGGAGGCGGAGAGCTTCGAATCAATTCACGCGCACAGCGCCTATGCCACCCTGACCTACGCTCGTGAGAAACCTTGACGCTACCGGGCTTTCCAAGGACGCTTCGGAAATGCTGATGCTCCTTGCGGCCTCCATCTTCTTGAACGGCGTCAACGTCGACAGCTTGCGCAACCAGTCGTTCGAGAAGTGCAAGAGCGCGAAGATCGATCAGAAGGGCGACGTCCATCTGGACTGCCCGGGCTACCAGGTCGAAGCAGCGCCCGGCGCCGCCAAGGCGGCCGAGCCGGCCTCGTTCACGCCCGGCGCGGCCATCACCAAGCACTATTGGATGGTGAGCGAGAACCAGGACTCGATCAGCGCCCAGTACGACCTGGACGTCTTCGTCAACTCGAAGTGGGTGCGCAAGGTGAAGGCCGGCGAGCCGCAGATCGTCCTCGAGATCACCAGATTCATCTCGCCCGGCCCCAACAAGATCCTCTTCGCGGCCACCAAGCGCACCGAAGGGGCCCGCAAGAGCACGCTGCCCGCCAGCTACTTGAAGATCACCGTCGGCGAGGGAGAGTCGGGCGGCAACACGGTGATGATCGACAACCCGCTCGTCGAGTGCAAACGCACCGCCGCCGAGACGGACAACATCAACGAAGAGTTCACCATCCAAGGACGCTGATGCTGAATGAAGATTCGCGCCGCACCTATCTCCCACGCGATCCCGCGCGCGTGGCGGCGTTGTACGAGGCCACCAACCAGCCGCTGGTGCAGCCTTCGGGGCGCCCTTCGCAGCCGGCGCGCGGGGCGGTGGTTGCGCTCGAACGCAACGGGCTGTACGAGGCGGTGGTCGCCATCACGCTGGCCGACAGCGGCGACAACGTCATCTACGCCGGAGAGAAGGTCGCGGAGCACGAGCTGTCCCAGGCGCTCGAGGACGCGCTCGACTTCGCGGAGAGCATGGGTTTCATTCTCGATGCATCGGGTTGGGCCAACCTGGACGAGGACCACCGCTTGGAGCTGATCGATCGCATCCCCGCATTCCACCCGCCGCAGGAGAAGAAGGCCGCGCAGGTGGTGGAGCGCCCCAGGTCCAGCGATCCGCTGGCGGCGGTGGCGCGCCTCTTCGCGGCCTTCTGCGTGCTGCTGCTCGTCTCCTGCTCGGGGTTGTCGGCCGACCAGCGGGTCAAGGGGGCGGAGGTGCACCAGCAGCTGGGCGACAACCTGCTGCGCCAGGGCGACCCGCGGCAGGCCTTGAAAGAGTACCTCGACTCGCTCACCTACGAAGAGCTGCCCGAGGCGCACCTGGGCGCCGGCCTCATCTACGCCTGGTCGCTGGGGCGGCCCGAAGAGGGCGAGAAGGAGTTCAAGCGCGCGCTGGAGATGCGCCCCGACTACGCCGAGGCGCTCACCAACCTGGGCGCGCTCTACATCTCGCGCGGCCGCTTCAAGGAGGCCGTCGAGCCGCTCTCCGTCGCCTCGCACGACGCGCTCTACAAGGCGCGCGTGCTGGCGCAGAGCAACCTGGGCTGGGCGCTCTACAAGTCGGGGCAGGGCGATCGCGGCATCTCGGAGATCCGCGGCGCCTTGGCGGTCGCGCCCAAGTACTGCCTGGGCTGGCGGCAGCTGGGCACCATCTATTCGGAGCTGGGGCGCGTCGACGATGCCACGGCCGCCTTCGGCAAGTACGCCGAGACCTGTCCCGAGGCGGGCGACGCGCACCTGAACCTGGGCAAGGCGCTGGCCCGGCAATCGAAGGCCACCGAGGCGCGCGCCGAGTTCGAGCGCTGCGCGGTGGCCAAGGACGACAAGGACGCCGCGGTCGCCTCGGAGTGTCAGCGCTTCTTGAAGCAGATGGGCACGCCGTAACGCTCTTCGCACGCTAGAGTTGCCGCATGGCGATGGATCTGCGCGCGCTGCGGTGCGAGGCGCTGGTGCTGCGGAGCATCGCTTACGGCGACTCTGACTCCGTGCTGCATCTGCTGGTGCTCGGGCGCGGCCGCGTCTCGGCCTTTGCGCGCGGCGCCCGCGCCTCGAAGCAGCGGTTCGGCGGCTCGCTGGAGCCGTTCGGGCGCGTGGAGGTGCTGCTGGCAGAGCGCGAAGGTCTCTGGGCTTTGCGGGAGGCGCGGGTCATCGAAGCGCACGCGAAGCTGCGCGACGATCTGCACCGCATCGCGCATGCCGGCTACGCGGCCGAGCTGGCGCACGACCTGGCGCGCGAAGGCCAGCCTTCCGACGCGCTCTTCCAGCTCACCGAAGCGTTCTTGACCCGGCTCGCTGCCGGGGCGGCGACCAGCAGCCGTCTGCGGGCGCTGGAGCTCCTGGCGCTGGAGACGGCGGGGCTTGCTCCTGAGCTGGCTGCTTGCGCCCGCTGCGGAAGTGCCGTCGCGGCTGGCCGGGCGGCGTTCTCTCCCGACGCGGGCGGGCTGCTCTGTTCGAATTGCGTCCAGGGCTCGCACGCGACCGTGTTGAGCCCGGGCGCGCGGGCGGCGCTCTGGCAGCTGCGCTGGGGCGGGCTCGCGGCCGCCGACGCGCCGGTCTCCGCCGACGGCTCGGGACGGCCAGCCGACCTTTTGGCGTTCGAAGCGGCCTGCGTTGCCGCGGGGCCACCGTTGGCCGCTTTCCTGCGCCACCACCTGGGCCGCGCGCTGCACAGCTCCACGTTCCTCGAGCAGGTCGGCGCGCCCTTGTAGTTGCAGCGCTTGCCAATCATCAACTGTTGCGTTAACTATTACGGGAAAGGAGAAGCACATGAATCCTCCCCCGAAAGGTTGGCCGCGCATCTCCAGCGGCCTCGTCTATGACGACCCCAAGGCCGCCATCGCCTGGCTCTGCAAGGCCTTCGGCTTCGAAGTGCAGCTGAAGGTGGAGGGAGACGGCGGCACCATCGAGCACTCGGAGCTGACCTACGGCGGCGGCCTGATCATGGTCGGCGGGCCGAAGCCAAAGTTCCCCTCGCTGCAGAGCCCGCGCGCGTCGGCCGGTC
>DATBAA010000461.1:0-1660 GCA_036271755.1 Myxococcales bacterium
AGCTTTCGCAACACCCTGACCCGCTTCGCCGCCTCGCTCGCGCCGTCCATCTTGCCGCTGGCGGGTACGCCGGCCGACTGGCGGCTCCTGGCCGTCACCGTCACCAAGGCTTCGGGCGCGGCCGTGTCCTGCAAGGTCGACGTCGCGGGCAACACCGCCGACGCGATCTATTCGGACCCCAAGTCGGGACGGCCGGCCCAGATCGCCTTCCAGAACGCCTGCAAGCTGGAGCTGGGCGACAAGATCGACATCCGCGTCATCTGCGCAGGCTGAGCAGGAGCGCGCACCTTTCGCACCATGATCAGAGCCGGAGGGCTCGATCCCAAGCCAATTTTGAGATGGACGCCCGGTTGCGCGGCGCTTAATTTTTCCAGGTGAGTGCTGTCGAAGAGGACGTAGGGCCGATCGATCGGCGGCTCCGCGCGCAACGCGAGTGGCTGGCCATCCTCGACGCGCTCGAGGAGTCGGTCATTCTCGAGGGCGCGGACGGCGCGGTCGTTCGTTGCAACAAGGCCGCCGCCGAGACCTTCGGCTTCGACGTGCGTGAGATCGCCGGCCGCCCGCTGCGCGACGCGCTGGGCACCCACGTGGATGAAGCCGTCTTGCGAGAGCCGCGCGGCGTGCTGCAGTGGGAGAGCGCCTCGCGCGTCTTCGAGGTGGCCAACTACCCGCTCGACGAAGGGCGCTTCGTGCACATCTTCCGCGACGTCACCGAGCGGCGGAGGCTGGAGGCGGTGGCCGAGGCCATCAACGTCAACGAGCACCTGGGCTTCATGGTCTCGGCGCTGCGGCACGAGTTCGGCAATGCGCTCAACGTCGCCAAGATGGCCGCGCAGGTGCTGCGCGAGGACTTCGTCCTCACCGACGACATGCTCCTCTATGTCGACCGCGTCGGCGAGCAGCTGGGCCGCATGGAGTATCTGCTCAAGCTGCTGCGGTCCTACTCGTTCGCCGAAGTGGTCAGCCTGGAGAGCTTGGAGCTGCGGCTCATCGTCGGTGACTTCGCGCGCTTGACCCAGCACGACTTCTCGCTGCGCGAATTGGACGTGCTGGTGGAAGTTCCCAACGTTCCCATCTTCATCCGCGGCGACCCCAAGGGTTTGCATCAGGTCTTGCTCAACCTGGCCAGCAACGCGGCAGACGCCATCCCCGCCGGGCGGCGCGGGCAGATCGTGCTGCGGCTCATCCCCTGGCCGCGCAAGATCATCCTCGAGGTGGAAGACAACGGCGAAGGCCTGGCCGCCGCGTCCGGCAGCCTCTTCCGGCCGTTCTTCACCACCAAGAAGAAGGGCACCGGCCTGGGGCTCGTCATCGTCAAACGCATCTTGGGGGCCATGGGCGCCACCATCGAATTGGTACCTTCGCCGCAGCAGGGAGCCATCGCCCGCCTGACGTTTCCCAGAGGCGAGAAGTGAGCGCCGTCCTCATCGTCGACGACGACGCGGCTTTTTGCGAGCTGCTCGAGCGCGACGCCAGCCGCCGCTGGGGCGCGGCGACGACGGCTTCGTCGATTGCCGGCGCCAAAGAAGCCATCTCGTTGCAGCCCTTCGATGTGGCGCTGGTGGACTTGCGGCTTCCGGACGGCGACGGCTTGTCGCTGCTCGAGCCCATCTTGCGCGCCAACGCGCAGGCCAAGGTGTTCCTGCTCACCGCCGACGAC
>DATBAA010000462.1:0-9017 GCA_036271755.1 Myxococcales bacterium
TTTCTTCCACAGGCCAAGGTCGCGCTGCGGACCAACAGCACCGGCGCGGTGTTGCAAGCGGTCAGGCTGGGCATGGGCGTCGGCGACGTCCCTTGCTTCATCGGCGACGCCGACCCGGGCCTATCGCGCGCGTTTCCACTGGCCGCGCCGGAGGTGATGGAGATCTACCTGGTGGCGCACGCCGACGTGCACCGCACGGGCCGGGTGCGGACGGTGCTGCGCGCCCTCGCCGAGGCGTTCGAGAAGTCGGCGAAGTCCTTGATGGGGAGAGCAAAGCGATGATTGGTTTCATTGGTTTGGGAGTGATGGGCCAGCCCATGGCGGCCAATCTGCTGCGCGCCGGAACGCCGCCGCTGGTCTGGAGCCGCTCCAGCTCGCTGGAAGGCGCAGAGTCCGCCGGCAGCGCGGCCGAGGTGTTCCGGCGCACGCGCGTGGTCATCCTCATGCTCGCCAACGGCGAGGCCATCGACGCGGTCCTCGCGCGGGGCACGCCCGAGTTCGCCGCCAACGTCGCGGGCCACGTCATCGTCCACATGGGAACGACTTCACCCGATTACTCGCGCGGCCTCGAAGCCGCCATTCGCGCCGCGGGCGGCAGCTATGTGGAGGCGCCCGTCTCCGGCTCGCGCAAGCCGGCCGAAGCCGGCCAGCTGGTGGCCATGCTCGCAGGCGATCCTGCCGCCGTCGAAGAGGTGCGCCCGCTCTTGAAGCCCATGTGCCACGAATCGTTCGTCTGCGGCCCGGTGCCTTCCGCGCTCTTGATGAAGCTGTCGATCAATCTCTTCCTCATCACCATGGTCACCGGCCTCGCCGAAGCCTTCCACTTCGCCCAGAGCCACGGGCTGGACCTGCAGCAGTTCCTCGCCGTGCTCGACAAAGGTCCAATGGCCAGCGCCGTCTCGCGCGTCAAAGCGCTCAAGCTCGCGGCGGGCGACTTCGCGGTGCAGGCCTCCATCATCAACGTCTTGGACAACAATCGGCTGGTGGCCGAAGCCGCCCGCGCTGCCGGCCTGGCCTCGCCGCTGCTCGACGTCTGCCACGCGCTCTACGGCGAGACCGCCGCGCTGGGCCACGGCCAGGCAGACATGGCGGCGGTCGTCCGGGCCATCGAGGTCAGAACGCAGCAATCCCAGTCTGGGCGCGGCCCAGGATGAGCGCGTGGATGTCGTGCGTGCCCTCGTAGGTGTTGACGGCCTCGAGGTTCATCACGTGCCGGATGACGTGGAACTCGTCCGAGACGCCGTTGCCGCCGTGCATGTCACGCGCGACGCGGGCGATCTCCAGCGCCTTGCCGCACGAGTTGCGCTTGAGCATGGAGATCATCTCCGGCTGGGCGCGATCTTCGTCCATCAGTCGCCCCAGGCGCAGCGCGCCTTGCAGGCCTAGAGAAATTTCGGTCTGCATGTTGGCGAGCTTCACTTGAATCAATTGATTGGCCGCTAACGGTTTTCCAAACTGCTTGCGGTCCAGCGTGTATTGCCGCGCCTGCATCCAGCAGAACTCGGCCGCGCCCAGCGCTCCCCAGGAGATGCCGTAGCGCGCGCGGCTCAAGCAGCCAAAGGGACCTTTCAGGCCCGAGACGCCGGGCAGCAAGTTGGCCTCCGGCACCTGCACCTCGTCCATGACGATCATCCCCGTGCTGGAGGCGCGCAGGCTGAACTTGCCCTCCATCTTCGGCGCGGTCAGTCCTTTCATTCCGCGCTCGAGCAAGAAGCCGCGAATCACGCCCGCATCGTCCTTGGCCCAGACCACGAAGACGTCGGCGATGGGTGAGTTGGTGATCCAGGTCTTCTCACCGCTCAGCGAATATCCGTTGGCGGTCTTGCGCGCCCGCGACTCCATGCTGCCCGGATCGGAGCCGTGGTTCGGCTCGGTCAAACCAAAGCAGCCGACGAATTCTCCCGTGGCCAGCTTAGGCAGGAACTTCTGCTTCTGCTCTTCGGTGCCATAGGCATAGATGGGCCACATCACCAGGCTCGACTGCACGCTCAGCGCCGAGCGGTAGCCGCTGTCGACGCGCTCCACTTCGCGCGCCACCAATCCGTACGAAACATAGTTGACGCCCGCGCAGCCGTAGCCGTGCAACGTCGAGCCCAAAAGCCCAAGCTCTCCCAGCTCGTTCATGATGGCGCGATCGAACGATTCATTCCGATTGGCCAGCAGCACGCGCGGCATCAGCTTTTCTTGCGCATAGCTTCGCGCCAGGTCGCGGATGCGCCGCTCCTCCTCGGTCAGCTGATCATTGAGCAGCAGCGGATCTTCCCAGGTGAACTTGCTCATACGGCTCCCGCGCGCTGGACCAGCGTGGCCAGCGCGGCTTGCATCAGGTCTGAGAAGTGCTTGATGTCGGGCATGGTGTCGCGGTCTGCGATCAAGCCGTAGTCCAGCTTTCCGCAGTAGCTCATCAAGGTGATGTTGAAGGCCGCGCCGTGGAAAGGAATGCTGATGGGATAGTTGTTCAGCACCTTCAACCCGGCGAAGTAGAGCGGCACCGGCGGGCCGGGCACGTTGGAGATGACGAGGTTGAACGCCGGCGTATGATAATTCTGGATTTGAAAGTTTTCGTATAAGCGCGCCGCGCGGGCCATCAGCGCGGGCGCCGGCAGCTGCGCCCAGTCTCCCATCAGGCTGGCCGGAACGGCGCGCTGCCGCTCCTTCACGCCCGACATCTCGTGGCTGATCTTGCGAAGACGCTCGACCGGATCTGGCTCGTCGGTGTGCAGCGAGGCGCGCAGGAAGATGACCTGGTTGCCGCCCTGGCCCTTCTGCTCCGCGGAGCGCGTCGACATGGGCACGCCGGTCACCAGCGGCTTCTCGGGCAGCTCGTTCTTCTCGCTCAAGTAGTTGCGCAAGGCCTCGGCGCAGATGGCCATCACCACGTCGTTGACGGTGGCCTTGAAGGCATTCTTGATGACCTTCAGCTGATCGAGCGGCAACGAGCCAAAGGCAAACGAGCGCCGGGCGGTGATCTGCCGGTTGAAGCGCGTGCGCGGCGCGATGCCCGCGATGTTGCCGGTCTCTTCACCTTTTTGCTGCAGCTTGCGCCGTTCCAAGACCGCGCGCCCCGCTGAGAAGAGCACGGGCAAGGTTTCGCGCACGGCCTTGATGGTCTTGCCCGGCCGGCCCAGCAAACCGCGCGTGGTCCGCGAGAGCATGCTGATCAACGAAGGAATGTCGTCGGGCTCCCAGGGCTTCGCGGGCGGCGGAAACTTTCGCGGCGTGGGCGACAGGTCGAGGAAGTTGCCGAGGATCTCCGCGCCGGAAATGCCGTCGATGGCCGCGTGGTGCATCTTGGTCACCGTCGCGACGCGGCCGCCCTTCAGGCCTTCGACATAGTGGATTTCCCACAGCGGCAGGTTGCGGTCCAGGCGAGTAGACGCCAGCTCGCACACCAGGTCGCTGACGGCCTTGTCGTCGCCGGGGCTGGGCAAGGCGCGGTGGCGCACGTGATGCTCGACGTCGAAGTCGGGGTCCTCGATCCAGAAGGGATGATCGAGCTCGAGCGGCGCGGTGAGCAGGCGGCGGCGCAGCGGCGGGATCTGATCGAGCCGACTCTCGATGTGATTGCGGATGCGCGAGAAGCCGCCGTCTTCTTCATCCTTCGGCGGAGCCTCGAGGATCACGAGCCCGCCCACGTGCATGGGCACGGCGTTGGTCTCGAGGTTGAGGAAAACCGTGTCGAGGCCGCTGAGCTGCTGCATTGGTCACCCTTGCGCGTTCAGCGCCCGAATCCAAACCTAACCCAACCGCGTACCTGATCTTGAATATCCCTACCTCACGAGGTGCTTCCATGCGCCGAAGTCTCGCTGCGTTAGCTGTTCTATCCCTTTGCCAGCCGCTGTTGGCTGCGGACCATGCCGACGGTCCTGCCGCGACCGCCGATCCCTCTGTCGACATCACCGACGTCTTCGCCTGGACCTCTTCCGACGGCAAGAGCTTGAACCTGGCGATGGACGTCTTCCCCTCCGCCACCACGACCTCGAAGTTCTCCAATACCGCGCAGTACGTATTTCATACGTCGAGCACCTCGGCCTTCGGCACCGCCGCCACCTCGACCGAGAACATCATCTGCACCTTCGACGCCTCGCAGAAGATCAGCTGCTGGGCGGGCAGTGAGTACGTCAACGGCGATGCCAGTCCGACTGCCGGCATTTCCAGCAGCAGCGGGAAGCTGAAGGTCTTTGCCGGCCTGCGCGAGGACCCGTTCTTCTTCAACATCGACGGCTTCCACGACGCGGTCGCGGACGTCATCGCCACCGCGGCGGCAAACAAGCTGCCCACGCCCGACGCAGCCGGTTGCTACAACCTGGGCAACCCCGCGACCACCGGCACCATCGCCAACGCGGTCGTCGCCGACCTGACGCACACCTCGCATGGAGCGGCTGCTCCGGTCGACCACTTCGCCGGGCTGAACGTCCTCTCCATCGTTCTCACCGTCGATCTCTCCATCGTCAACGCTGGCGGCTCGGTCGTTTCGGCCTGGGCCAGCACCAACCGGCCGTAAGGGAGCAATCAAAATGAAACGCATCCTCATCGTCTCCCTGATCGCGGCCGCGGCTTGCGGCGGCACCGACAACAGCAACAACGGCAATCCGGCCAAGCCCGCGCTGGGCGCGACCCAGGTCGATCGCATGGGCCGCGCGGCGGTGAACACCGCGCTCACCAACCCGTTCGGCCTCTTGCCCAACACCACCACCGACGCCACCAAGGACGCCTACAACGCCAACACCGACCCGACCAGCTGGAAGACTGCGTTCCAAGCGGAGATCGCGGTCCACCTGGCCATCCTCGACGGCATCGACGGCACTTGCGGCAATCAGTTGGCGGCTGCTTCCACCGTCAGCTCGACGCGCTATTCGGCGCTGGCCGGCGTGCTGGCCGACGACCAGCTCTACGTGCGCACCGACAAGACCACCTGCGGCCTCTACCTCGCTGCAGAGGCGGACGCGGTCGGTTTGACGACCAACAACGGCGACTGCGGCGGGCGTACCCCGCTGGAAGACACCATCAAGGAGACCTACTCGCTGCTGGTCATCGGCAAGCCGACCGGCATCACCGACGGCCTCGCGGTGGGTGCGTCGGGCCTTGGCGCGGAGGCCGACGGCACGCCGAGCGCCACGGCCTTCCCGTTCCTGGCGGCGGCGCATTAAATGCGCGCCCTTGCCTGCATGCTCTGCCTGATCGCGTGCGCGAAGAAGCCGGCTGCTCCGGCGGCGCGCATCGCAACCACCAGCGGAGAGATCGCCATCGGCAACCTCTCTTCGCAGATCGACGGCCAGGAGGCGCTGCTGAAGCGGCAGCCTGCTTCGGTCAAGGCGATGGCGGCGCAGATCGAGCTCTTGCAGGCGAGGGCGCAGTACACCGGCAGCGTCGGCGACTTCCGGCGCATGGCGCAGCTGGGTGATGAAGCGGTTCGGGCCGCTCCGGGAAATTCGCAAGCGCTCATCGCGCGGGCGAGCGCCCGGGCGGCGCTGCACCGCTTCACGCTCGCGCTGGCCGACCTGGACGCGGCGAGCGACCTCAAGGCAACGCGGTCCGCGCGGGCTTCGATCCTGCAGGCGCAGGGCCGGCTCGACCAGGCGCTGAAGCTGCGCCACGAAGCCGTCGATGAGTATGGCAATACAAAGACCTTTGCCTCGCTCGCCGCCGCGGAAGGAGCGGCGGGTGATGTGGAGGGCGCGCTGCGCGACTTCAACGCTTCGGAGAAGGCCTATCGCGATGTCTCTCCGCTGCCCATCGCCTGGCTCGACTTCCAGCGCGGCCTGCTCTTCGAAGCGCACGCCCGCTTCGACGAGGCCAAAGCGGCTTATGCCGCCGCGGCGGAACGATTGCCTTCTTATGCGCAGGCGCAGTCGCACCTCGCGGGTCTCTTGAACTTGCGCGGCGATCGCGCGGGCGCCGAAGCGATCTTGCGGCCGCTGGTCTCTTTGGATGATCCCGAATACGAGGGGCAGCTGGCGGCGGTGGTGACCGACCGGGGCGAGGCTGCGCGGCTGCGGGCCAGCGCGGCCGGAAGGTACGAGAAGCTGCTGCAGGAATTTCCCGAGGCGTTCGCGGACCACGCGGCGCGCTTCTACCTTGCCTTCGACGCCGCGCGCGCCTTGGAGCTGGCGCGGGTGAATCTCTCTGTTCGCGGCACCGTCGAAGCCTACGATCTGGCGCTGAGCGCGGCCGGCAGCGCCGGCGTCACCGACTGCGCGCTCTCCTCGAAAGCGCGCGCGCTCACCGCGGTGACCCCCAGGTTGAACATGCTGGCCGGCAGGGTCTGCCCGGCGGCCGTCAGCTTGAAGTGAGTTGGTTCATTTCAGGCGTTCTCTCAGCTCGCGTTTCAAGACCTTGCCGATTGGATTGCGCGGCAACTCACCGATGACCTGCACGGCCGACAAGCGCTGGGTCTTGCCCAGGCGCTCGTTGGCCCAGGCTCGCAGCGCGTCCGGCGCGGCCTCTTCCTTGAGCACGACGAAGGCCACCGGCGTCTCTCCCCACTCGCGCGAGGCCACGCCGACCACCGCCGCCTCGGCCACCGCCGGATGCCCGCACAGCACGGTCTCCAGATCGACCGCGTAGATGTTGAAGCCGCCGGAGATGATGATGTCCTTCTTCCGTCCGGCGATGACGAGAAAGCCGTCTTTGTCGAAGCTTCCCAAGTCGCCGGTGCGGATGAAGCGCTGACCTTGCGAATCGTGCCAGAGCGCGGCCGCGGTGGCCTCCGGCGCGTTGTGATAGCCGATCATCATCGAGACCGAGCGGCCGACGACTTCGCCCGTTTCGCCCTGCGGCAGCACGCGGCCGTCGTCGTCGATGACGTGCATGACGTGGCCCGCGGCGGGCTTGCCGACGGTGTGCAGCTTGTCGCGATGCTCGTGCGCATAGAGGATGCAGGTGCCGCCGCCCTCGGTCATTCCGTACACTTCAATCAAACCGCCCGGCCAACGCCGCAGCGTCTCTTCCTTGAGCGCCGCCGGAAAGTGCGCGCTGGTGCTGAACTTCATGCGGAAGGTGCCGAGGTCGAACTGGTCGAACTCGGGCACGCGCAGGATGCGGTCGAACTGCACCGGCACCAGCGGAGCGTGCGTCGCGCCGTACTTCTGCGCCAGCCGCAAAAAGCCTCGCGCGTCGAAGCGGGGCATCAACACCACCGTCGCGCCCAGGCCCAGCGCGGGCAGAAAGCTCACCAGCGTCGTATTCGAATAAAGCGGCGTCGAGACCAGGTTGACGGTGTCGCGATTGAAACCAAAAGCGATATAGCGGCGGACGTGCGCCCAGCGCATCCGGTTGGATTGGACAATGCCCTTTGGTGTCCCGGTCGTTCCCGACGAGTAGATGACGTTGAAGGGGCCCGACGGATCGTGAGCCACCGGTGTGGGCTCGCCGGCGGAGAGCCAACTTTTCAGCGGCAGGCCCGCGCCGCTGCCGTCGAGCGAAATGCGGTCGGCGGCGAGCCGCTTCGAGGCTGAAGACAGATGGTGCGCGACCTGCTTGTCGAGAAACAGATGGCTGGCGCCGGTGTCTTCGATCATCGCCGCCAACGCATCGGGAGTGACCGACGGCTGCAGCGGCGCCACCGCGACGCCGGCGCGAGTGGCCCCTAAATGAACGGCTGCATAGGCAATGGAGGAGGTCGCGGAGATGGCAATGCAGCTGCCCGGTTGCACGCCGTCTCTCTGCAGCGCGGCGGCGACGCGATCCATCAAGGCGTCGAAGCCGGCGTAGTCGATTCGATCGTCTTCCAGGATGATGGCCGGCTGCCGCGGCACGGTCCGGGCGTGCTCGCGAATCAGGTCGGCGATGGAACCGGACTCCTGCTCGAGGAGCGTCACAAGTCTGCCCTGAGCTGCTGCGCGTGCTCGCGGAAGTCGACCTCGAGCGTGTAGCGCGGAGAGTCGACGTAGCGCTGCCGCAGCCGCCCTTGATGCTCGGCGATCTCCCCCAGCATGACGGACTTCGAAGGCAGCTTGACCGCGCCCGCGCAGACCGCCGCGATCCAACGGCCTTGCACTTCGACCAGCGGCACGGTGGGCCCGACGGGCTGCACCAGGCCCGCGAAGAAGAGCCCCGGGTAGCCGGGCGAGACGATGCGCTTGTAGAGCGCGACGTCGTTGTCGCGGACCTCGAAGATGGCCGGGTCGAGAAAGGGAAAGGTCGTCTTGTACCCGGTGGCGTGGATGATGACGTCGAAGGGCAGCTCGGCGCCGTCCTCGAAAAGCACGGAAGCGCCGCGCAGCTCTTTCACGTTGCGCTTCACCGAGATCCAGCCGTGGCCGATGCAGGAGAGCAAGTCCTGGCTGACGCAGGCGTGCTCGCGCCAGATGGGATGTTCGGGCTTGGGAATGCCGAACCGCTCCTGATCGCCGATGCTCAGATACGCGAGTTTGTGCACCAGCGCCCGCGCCCAGGGAGTGGGCAGCTTGAGCTTGCGCGTGAAGAAGCCGCTCCAGCGGTCGGTGGGAATGCCGAAGATATATTTGGGCATCAGCCACGCGCCCCGCCGCGTCGAGAGCACCACGCTTTGCGCCTGGCGGCAGACGTCGACGGCAATGTCCACGCCGGAGTTGCCGATGCCGACGACCAGCACGCGCTTTCCCTCGAAGGGCGTCGCGGTTCGATAATGATGCGAGTGCAGCTGCTCGCCGTCGAAGCGGCCGGGAAAGTCCGCCTGGCGCGGAACGGTCAAATGTCCGTTCGCGACGATGACGGCTCGATACGTGCGCTTCTCTGCCGAGGCCAACTCGACCAGCCAGGAGCCGTCGACCGGCGAGACGCGCGAGACGGTGCTTCCGAACTGGATGTGCGGCGTTACCTTGAAATGCTCCGCATAAGCCGTCAGATAAGCCAATACCTGTGAGTGCGAGAGATAGTCGGGCAAGTCTGACGAAATGGGAAAGTCCGAATAGGCCAGGCTCTTGCGGCTGGTGTCGATGTGCAGGCTTCGATACGCGGACGAGGTGCCGCTGTCGTTCTGGTAGCGCCACATGCCGCCCAGGTTCGAGCCTTTCTCCAAGATGTCGAAGGAGACG
>DATBAA010000463.1:0-4063 GCA_036271755.1 Myxococcales bacterium
TGGATCTGCACTGCATTCCCGACGATTTGCCGTTCGGCAAGCTGTCGTCCATCGCGGGAGACGGCGCTTATCGCTTCATCGCCAAAGCGGTGGAGTTGTCGATGGCTGGAAGCATCGATGCGGTGTGCACGGCGCCATTGAACAAAGAGGCGCTGCACGCCGGCGGACATCTCTTTCCCGGCCATACCGAGCTCTTGGCCGCGCTCTCCGGAACCAAAGAAGTGTCGATGATGCTCTCGACGCCGAAGATGCGCGTCATCCACGTCACCACTCACATTGGTTTATTGGACGCCATCGAGCGGATTGAGCCCGGCCTGGTGGAGCGCACCATCCGCCGCGGCAACGACGCTCTGTTGAAGGCCGGCGTCGCGAGGCCGCACATCGGAGTTTGCGGAATCAATCCTCATGCGGGTGAGCACGGTCTCTTCGGCCGCGGCGAGGAGGAGCTCAAGATCCCGCCGGCCATCGATGCGGCGCGCAAATCCGGCATCGACGTCGAAGGTCCGCTTCCGGCCGACACCCTCTTCTTCCGCGCCGGCCGCGGCGACTTCGACCTCGTCGTCGCCATGTACCACGACAAGGGTCACGGCCCGGTGAAGGTGCTGGGCCTCGAGGCCGGCGTCAACATCACCATCGGCCTTCCCTTCGTCCGCACCTCCGTCGACCACGGCACCGCCTTCGACATCGCCGGCACCGGCAAGGCCGACGAGCGAAGCTTGATTGAAGCCCTCCGCCAGGCCGTGCAGCTCGCCCCGCGGCGCAATTAATCGAGCCAGGCTCGCCACGCCGACAGCCGCCGGCGATATCTCGGCAACTCGAGCAGCCTCGCCAGCAACCGCCGCGGCGCGCGCATCCACCCCGCCCGCAACAGCCAACTCTCCCGAGACGAAAGCAGCTCCGCCGCCTCTGGCGACTCGGAGGAGAAGAAGTCCACGCCCGACCCACCATAGTGCTGCCTGGCGTTGTCCAAGACGTACCTGATTGCGTGCACCAGCGCGGTTGGTGAACGCAACAAGCGCGAGTGAAAGTGATCCGCGAACACGCGCCCAGAGCGCTTCAGCGCGCCGTTGAGAGCCCGCGCGAGACGAACGCACAGCCCCTGAACACCTCGCGAGAGCTTCGTGCTGCTGTCCGCCTCGACGATGAGGTGCAAATGATTGCTCAGCACCGTGAACTCGACCAACCGAAGCTTGTCCTTTTGTTTCGCCTTCGCGAAGCACGACCGGATGAGCGCGAAGCGCCGCGAGCTCCGCAGGCTCGGAATGTCGTTGGCGATCCGCAGCGTCACATGCGCCGGCGTGACCTTCTCGAACTTCGGCCTTTCCAGATGGCTGACCATCGCCGTCTTCCCATTCGGCGGCCGCCCGGCACCCTTGCGGCGGCCCCCGCGGTGGCGAAACGGCAATGTCAATTGCTTGTCTTTCACTTGAATTAGGATAGTGTGTTGCACCACAAAGTCAAGGGTCCAGACCGGGGACATCGTTGACAGGTACGAGGACGGCCGCGTTGAAGGAGCACTCGCGGCCGCCCCACGGCGTGCTCGACCTGGAAGAACCTTTGCGGCGGCCGGGCGAATCTCAGCGCCGAACAAGAGCACCGCGCGTCAAGTCATCTCCCCCACGGAAGCTAATTCCACCACTCGACACGAAACCGCCGCGCGTCACATCAGCGCGGCGCTCGGCCTCCACTATGGCCCGTTCGGAGTCGTCGCCGCCACTCCCTGCGCCCTCAAGACGATCCGCGAATAGCAGCACGTCGTGCCGTCATGCGAAACATGCGGCGCCGCGAAGTAGTCATTCGCGCCCCTCTGCGACGGCTGACGCCGCAGAGCATGGTCAAGCCAACGATCTTGAAGTTCATTGATTCCCCGGTACGCGCTGAGCGGTGAGTTGGGAAAAGAAGACTTTCGCCCTGTCATTCAGGAGACGGCCGGCGCGGCGAAACGAGCACCCGCCCGGCCAGGTGAATTAAAGTTCTCGTTCATGAGCCCAAAGATTCTGCTCGTCGCAGCGCTCGGTTGCTTCGCTTGCGGGTCGAATTCTTCTCCTGGCGGAGGCGGAACCGACGCCGGACTCTCCGATGCAGGCGGAAACACCGACGCAGGCAACGGCGCCGATGCCGGCTCCGCGGGCTGCACTCAGGCTCCGGGCAGCAGCGTCGCCTCGAGAAGCTACGTTGTGAGCGCGGTCACGCTGCCCGCGAGCAGCAGCCAGTTCGCCTTCGACTTGAACCGCGACGGCTCGGCGGAGAATCAGTTCGGCACCATCGTCCAGGACTTCGCCAGCCAGGGCACAGGCCCCCAGGCCGGAGTGACCGCGGCGATCAACAGCGGCGCCACCGTCTTGCTGATCACCCAGTCGAGCAGCGACGCGGCCTTTCAAAGCGCGGGCTGCGTCAGCTCGAGCGTTCAGCCGGGTCTCGCGGCGAGCTCGCCGGATTTCAGCGGCAATGGTTCATTTGCATTGGATACCGGCGCTCCTCCCGCCGTGCTCACCGGACCCATAGCGGCGGCGGTCTTCACCGGCGCGGAGGCGGCGCCCACCACGGCCAGCACGCTGACGGTGCGGCTGGCGCTCTTCGGCAACATCATCACGCTGCCGCTGGCCGATCCGCAGATCACCTACGCCATCGCAGCGACGGGGCTCGCGAACGGCGTCATCAACGGCGCCGTCCAGCAGACCGACATCCAGATCATCTACACCTCCATTGCCGCCGGGCTGAACGCGCAGATCGCGGCCGACCCCAACAGCAGCACCAGCCGGCAAGAGCTCGCGCTCTTCGACACCGGCGGCACGACGCAGGCCGGCTGCGCCACGGGATGCAAGAACCCGGACAGCACCTGCGCCGCCAAGGACGGCCGCATCGACCCTTGCGAAGTGGCCACCAACAACGTGGTGTCGAGCCTCTTCGCGCCGGACGTGCAGCTCTTTCCGGGAGGCGCCTTCGCGCCCGGCAAGGGCACGCCAGACTCGCTCAGCGTCGGCTTCGGCTTCAGCGCGGTGAAGGCGACCGTCCATTGAGATCGCGGAAGACGTGGACCTGATAGCCGTCGCGCAATGATTTGAAGAGTGAATCGAGCAGCCATTTGGGCGTGCCCACGGCTTTCAGCGCAACCGCGCGGCCGGCGATGGAGATGCGCTGCTCCTCCTCGTAGCCTTGATGCACGACGAAGGCCGCCGGGTCGTCGTGCGGCGCCGCGAAGCGTCCTCCCAGCGCGCCGACGCGCTTGCGCATGCCGCTCGCGTGGCGCCTCACGAACTGGCGATTGACGAGATCGCAGATGAGCAGATGACCTGGCATCAGGCGCCGGAGCAGCTCGAGCGTCTGCGAGAGCTGGCTGTCGTCCAGGTACATGCTGACGCTCTCCATCACCACCACCGTTGGCCGGGCCTCGCCCCAAACCGAGAGCGCGACCTCTAGACTGGCCGGCTCGAAATCAATGCCGATGCGCCGCAGCGGGTTGGGCGACCGCTCCGACGGCAGCGCGCCCTCCTTTTGCTCGATGATGGGCAGCTGATCGAGCTCCAGCCAGTCTCCGCCCTGGAGGCGGAAGGCGCGGGTGTCGAAGCCGGCGCCGAGCAGCAGCACGCGCAGCCCGGCGTCGTCGCGAAGCCGCGCGCGCAGCAGGTCGTCGATGATGCGGTGGCGGGTGACGTTGCTGGCGTTGCGATTCTTGAGCTTCTTGAACTGCTCGTAGACGGCCGTCGCCTCGGCGGTCATGAAGCGCTCCGCCAGCTTGTCGCCGCAGATGGGTGCTTTGCTCCTGGCGTCCGCCGCGCGAATGCCGCAGCCGTACCAGGCCGTCTTGGCGATCGGATCCAGAGCCACCCCCCTTGGCAAATGGGTTAGCAGACCTTCGCTCTCAAACGAAGCGAAGCCAGGCTCGGACTGTCGACCGCACAAAAAGAGAGCGGCCCGTCCAACCAGGACGAGCCGCTCGAGACTCATTGAAGCTCTACGTTACTTGGGCTGCGGAACGATGCGCAGATACGGCTTCGGCGCCTTCCAGCCGCCCGGATACTTCTGCTTCGCCTCGTCGTCCTTCACCGAGCCGGAGATGATG
>DATBAA010000464.1:0-6655 GCA_036271755.1 Myxococcales bacterium
ATCCTCTTCGAGGGCGTCAAGGTAGGGCGGCATGCGCGCATCCGCCGGGCCATCATCGACAAGAACGTTGAGATCCCCGCCGGGCTGCAGATCGGGTACGATCAGACGGAAGACAAGAAGCGGTTCTTCGTCAGCGAGAAGGGCATCGTCGTCGTACCGAAGGGGATGCGGCTCACTGGGTAGAAGCGCGTAGGAGCTCGCCCTGGCACGCGTCGTTTTTCTCTGGCACCTGCACCAGCCCGAATACCGCGACCCGGTCTCCGGGCAACCGGTTCTGCCTTGGGTGCGGCTGCACTCGACGCGCGCCTACAACGACATGGCCGCCGCGCTCGAGCCGTACGAGCGCGTGCGCGTGGTGGCCAACTGGGCGCCGTCGCTCCTGCTGCAGCTCGAGGCCTACGCGACGGGGCAGTCGCTGGACAAGGACGAGGAGATCGGCCGCAAGCCTATCGACTCGCTGAGCGCCGCCGAGCGCGCGCACATCGTCAAGGAGAGCTTCTCGGTCGATTGGGAGCTGTGGGTGAAGCCCGTTCCGCGCTACGCCGAGCTGCTGCAGAAGCGCGGCACGGACCTGCGCAAGATCGACCTCGCGCGCGTCCAGGAGGGCTTCTCGCCTCAGGAGCTGCTCGACCTTCAAGTTCACTTCATGCTCGCCTGGATGGGCTTCGCGGCGAGGCGCGAGCACCCGCTGGTCGGTGAGCTCATCCGCAAGGAGCGCGGCTTCACCCACGCGGACAAGATCGCGCTGCTCGACCTCTCGCGGCAGATCGCGGCCAGCCTGATTCCGCGCTGGCGCAAGCTGGCCGATCGGGGTCTGGCGGAGATCACCTGCTCGCCGCTCTACCACCCCATCCTGCCGCTGCTGGTCGACTCGGAGAGCGCGCGAAGGGCCATGCCCGACGTGGCGCTGCCGCCGCGCTTTCAGCACCCGGAGGACGCGCGCGAGCAGGTGAAGCGCGGCCTCGACCGGGCAGAAAAAGACTTCGGCGAGCGGCCCGTCGGCATGTGGCCCAGCGAAGGCTCGGTCTCGCCGGAGGTGTTGGAGATCCTGGGCAAGTGCGGCGTCCGCTGGTGCGCCACCGACCAGGGCAACCTCGAGCGCAGTGAGCTGGAGAGCCGTCCGGCGGGGCCGCTGCACATCGCGCCTTGGAAGTGCGGCGAGGTTTCCATGTTCTTTCGCGACCGCGAATCGTCCGACGCCATCGGCTTCCGCTACGGCAAGAGCGACCCGCGCGCGGCCGCGGCGGAGCTGCTCGGGCGCGTGGCCTCCGCCGGCGAGAACGCCTGCGTCACCGTGGCGCTCGACGGCGAGAATCCGTGGGAGCACTACCCGCAGTCGGGCGAGCTCTTCTTGCGCGAGCTCTACGCGCAGCTCGACAAGCCGGGGCCGGTGCAGTCAGTCCTGCCGCGCGACGAGATCGCGCAGCGTCCGCCGACCCGGCGCATCGTCCGGCTGCACAGCGGCAGCTGGATCGACTCGAACTACCGCATCTGGATCGGCCAGCAGGAGGACAACCAGGCCTGGACGCTCCTGGGCCTCGCGCGCGACGCCTGGGAGAAGTCCGCCGCGCCCGCCGAGCAGAAGGAGAAGGCCTACCAGGCGCTGCTCGCCGCGGAAGGCAGCGACTGGTTCTGGTGGTACGGCGACGACTTCACCACCGAGAACGCGCCCGAGTTCGACGCGCTCTTCCGCCGCCACGTCGGCCAGGCCTTCCGCCACTTGGGGCTGGCCGCGCCCGAGCGCCTGGGGCGGCCCATCATCGCGCCGTACAAAGACGCGACGCAGGCGCGCGCGGTGGTGGTGCAGCCGCGGCGGCTCATCGAGCCGACGGTCGACGGCTTCTCGCACGCCTACTTCGAGTGGAGCGGCGCCGGCACCTACCAGCCGGGCCAGGGCGCCTCGGGCTCCATGTACCAGGGCACCGCCGGGAGCTTCTCGCAGCTCTGGTTCGGCTTCGGCGCGGACTCGCTCTTCCTGCGCCTCGACCCCGCCAAGACCGGCATGCCCTCGGGCGAGCTGCAGCTGCTCCTCTCGCAGGCGACGAGGCCCAACGGCGAGAAGACGCTGCGCATGAAGCTGGGCAGCGGCGACTGCCCGGTGGTGGACGAGCTCAACCACTCGTGCGGCAGCGGCCGCTGCGGCGACATCGTCGAATTGAAGATACGCCTGGGCAGCGTCGGACTTGCGCCCAACGATTCGCTGGGCATCTTGCTGCGGCTCACCCGCGACGAAGTGGAAGTGGACAGGCTGCCGCGCTACGGCGAAATCTCGCTCTCGGTTCCCGACGAGAGCTTCGAACGCACCCACTGGCACGTCTGATGGACGACACCAAGGTCACCCTGCCCGGGCAGCAGCGGTTGCGGACCACGCCGCAGAACAGCGCTTGCGTGGTGCAGATCTACGGCCCCGACCTGGGCAAGAAGATCACCCTGCACGAGCCCGAGACGCTCATCGGCCGCGGCGAGGGCTGCGAGATCACCGTCGACCTGGAGAACGTCTCCCGCCGCCACTGCGCTTTGTTGCAGATGAACGGCGACATCTGGCTGCGCGACGAAGGCTCGACCAACGGCACCTGGCTGAACAACGTCGAGATCAAGTCGAAGACGAAGCTGTCATCGGGCGATCTCATCAAGGTCGGGTCGGCCATCTTCAAGTTCCTCAGCACCGAGCAGGGCGAGCTGGGCTCCATCGAGGCGCGCTATCACGAGGAGATCTACCGGCTCACCATCATCGACGGGCTGACGCAGGTGCACAACAAGCGGTATCTGTTGGAGTTCCTCGAGCGCGAGACGACCCGCTGCGCCCGCCACGGCCGCTCGCTCTCGGTGCTGCTGCTCGACATCGACAACTTCAAGCAGGTGAACGACAACCTGGGCCACCTGGCCGGCGACGCGGTGCTGCGCGAGCTGGCGGCGCTCTTGAAGACCCGCGTGCGCAAGGACGAGCTGCTCGCGCGGTACGGCGGCGAGGAGTTCGTGCTGGTGCTGCCCGAGACGATCCGCGCCAACGCCCTGGTGCTGGCCGAGCGGCTGCGGCGGCTGGTGGAGTCGCACCGCTTCTCCTTCGAGGGCAAGCGCTTGCCCATCACCTTCTCGGCCGGGGTCGCCGAGCTGACCGGCGCCGGGCAGTCGGTGCTCAGCTTTCTGCGCACCGCCGACGAGAAGCTCTACGAGGCGAAGCGCCGCGGCAGAAACCAGGTCGTCGGCTAGCCGCGCTCGCCGCAGGCGAGTTAGCAGCTACTTTTTTTTGAAATGCTCTAGATTGTCATCGCTCTCATGCCCCAGCTCCGCAAAGACCCGCTCAACGACCGCTGGGTGATCATCGCTCCCGAGCGGGCCGACCGCCCGAACGCGCTCACCCGTCCGCAGCCCGAGCCCGCGGGCGCCCAGGAGACGTGCCCGTTCTGCCCGGGCAACGAGAAGATGACGCCGCCGGAGATCCTCACCCAGCGCGGCGCTTCCGGCGCCTGGAGCCTGCGGGTGGTGCCCAACCGCTACCCGGCGCTGCGCACCGAGATCCCCATGTCGCGCGCCGCCGAGGGCATCTTCGATTCGATGGCCGGCGTCGGCGCGCACGAAGTGGTCATCGAGACCTCCGACCACCTGAAGGAGCTGCCCGATCTGCCCGCGGCGCAGGTGGCGGCGGTGCTGCGCGCCTGGCAGGAGCGCATGCTCGACCTGGCCCGCGATCTGCGCCTGCGCAGCGTGGTGGCCTTCAAGAACCACGGCGCTCCGGCCGGCGCCACGCTGCCCCACGCGCACTCGCAGCTGGTGGCGATGCCGGTGATTCCGCGCGAGCTGCAGTCGGAGCTGACGGGCGCCCGCAAGCACTTCGACCTCAAGGAGCGCTGCCTCTTCTGCGACCTGCTGGCGAGCGAGCTCAAGTCGAAGGAGCGCATCGTCCTCGAGACCGAGGGCATGGTGGCGGTGGCCCCGTATGCCTCGCGCAGCCCGTTCGAGACCTGGATCCTGCCCCGCGGCCATTCGTCGTCTTTCGAGTCCAGCAGCGGACAGGAGCTCGCTTCGGCAGCGGACGCGCTGGGCACCATCCTGCGAAAGATCGACGTCGCTCTGGACAAGCCGGCCTACAACCTGTTCTTGCACACCATGCCGCTGCGCGAGCCGCGCAACGACTGGTTCCATTGGCATCTGGAGATCAAGCCCGTGCTGACGCTGCAGGCCGGCTTCGAGTGGGCCACAGGTTGCGCCATCAACCCCACGCCGCCGGAGGAAGCCGCGAGCTTCCTGCGGCAGACGGAGGTGTAGACAGTGAAGATCCTCTTCGTCGCATCCGAGGCGGCGCCGTTCGTCAAGACCGGCGGACTCGGCGACGTCATCGGCGCCCTTCCCCCGGCCCTGGCCAAGCGCGGCCACGAGCTGATGGTGGTCCTGCCCAAGTACTCGGCCATCGACTCGTCCGCGTTCCGCGACACGGGCCGGCGCGTCGAGGTGACGCTGCCGGGCCTCCAGGCGGCCGCCCAGGTCTACGTGCACGTGCCGGCCGAGCGGCTGCGCTACGTCTTCCTCGGCAACCCCTACTTCGACCGCAAAGAGCTGTACGGCGAGGGCTCCGACTACCGCGACAACCACAAGCGCTTCGCCATCCTCTGCGCCGGAGCGCTGGAGGCCGCGCGGCAGCAGGGCTTCGAGCCCGACGCCGTCCACGCCCACGACTGGCAGGCCGCGCTGGTGCCGCTGATCATCAAGCGCGGCTGGAACGGCCGCCCGTCGCCCATTCGCGCCCGCTGCGTCTTCACCATCCACAACCTCGCCTACCAGGGCGTCTTCCCGCGCGAGGCCATGGGCGAGCTGGGCCTGCCGGCGGACCTCTTCCACTCCGACGCGCTCGAGTTCTACGGCAAGCTCAGCCTCATCAAGGCGGGCCTCGTCTTCGCAGACAAGCTCACCACCGTCTCGCCCACGTACGCGAAGGAGATCGTCTCCTCGTCCGAGACGGGCGCGGGCCTGGAGGGCCTCTTGCGGCACCGGGCCGCCGACCTGTCCGGCATCATGAACGGCGTCGACTACGAGCGCTGGAACCCCAAGGTCGATCCGTTCCTGGAGCAGCGCTACTCGCCCGAGGAGATGTCGGGCAAGGCCGTCTGCAAGGCCGCGGTGCAGCGCGACCTGGGCCTCACGGTCGATCCCGAAGCGCTGCTCTGCGGCGCCATCGGACGGCTCGCGCACCAGAAGGGCTACGACATCCTGGCGCAGGCGGTGCCGGAGATGATGAAGCGCAAGGTGCAGCTCGCGCTGTTGGGCACGGGCGATGCGGCGCTGGAGAACGAGTTCAGCCGGCTGGCCGAGAAGTACCCGGGCCGGGTCTCGGTGCAGCTGCGCTTCGACGACCGCCTCGCGCACCGTATGGAGGCCGGCTCGGACGTCTTCCTCATGCCCTCGCGCTTCGAGCCCTGCGGCCTGAACCAGCTCTACTCGCTCAAGTACGGGACGCTGCCGCTGGTGCACGCGGTGGGCGGGCTCGCCGACTCCATCAGTGAAGGCCCGCAAGGCTGGGGCTTCCGCTTCGACGAGGAGAGCCCGGCAGCGCTCGTGCAGGCGCTCGACAGGTCGCTCGCCCTCTACGGCGATCAGGGCGCCTGGTCGGCCGCCATCCAGCGTGCGATGGCCCGCGATCACTCGTGGGACCGCGCCGCCGGGCAGTACGAGGCGCTCTACAAAGGCTAGTTTTTTCGGGTTGTTGGGTTTCGCGCTTGATCCGCGGACGGAGAAGGCTTATCTTTCTTGAAGTTGAGATTGAATCTCAATTTCAACCCGTCCAGCGAAGCGAGTCGAGCCCGAAGATGGTCCTCTGCATCTGCCACGCAATCACCGAGCGAGAGCTCGACGCCGCCATCGAAGGCGGCGCGCACACGCTGTCCGAGATCGCCGAACGACTGGGCGCGGGCAGCGACTGCGGCTGCTGCCAGTCCGAGATCGAGGAGCGCATCGAGAGCCGCGTAGGTTCCTGCGGCCGCTCATGTTCCGGTTGCCCTCGCGCTGCGGCAGAGGTAGCTTCCGCCGCCTGATTTTCGACCGGGCGGTGCGCACATGAAGAGCGATCCGCAGATCATCGCGATGCTGAATGACGTCCTCACGGCGGAGCTCACGGCCGTGAACCAGTACTGGCTCCACGCCCGCCTCTGCCGCCACTGGGGCTTCGACCGGCTCTGGGAGAAGATCCGCGAGGAGTCCATCGAGGAGATGAAGCACGCGGACTCGCTCATCGAGCGCATCCTCTACCTGGACGGCCTGCCCAACGTGCAGCGCTACTCGAAGATCAACGTCGGCCAGAACGTGCCGGAGATGTTCGAGCTGGACCTGCAGGTCGAATATGACGCCGTGAAGCGCTTCAACGCCGGCATCGAGCTGGCGCGCTCGATGAGCGACAACGGCACCCGCGAGATCCTCGAGAAGATGCTCCGCGAGGAAGAAGAGCACGTCGACTGGCTCGAGACCCAGCAGGAAGCCATGAAGCAGACCGGCGTCGAAAACTACCTCGCCGAACAACTGAAGAAGTAGTCGTAGGCTCTCCCTTCATTTCAACCGAAGAGACAGCTCTACGCGCGGGTCTTGGGGAGTTGCTGGAGGTACTCTTCGACCAGGGCTTTTTGCCGGGCGGGGTCCATGTTCATCTGGACCAGGCGCGAGGCGGCGT
>DATBAA010000465.1:0-7704 GCA_036271755.1 Myxococcales bacterium
GGCCGCACGCTGCGCGCCGAGACCAAGCACTACGTGCCCAAGCTCATCGCCGCGGCGCTCATCTCCAAGCACCCCGAGCGGTTCGGCTTCAGCGTCCCGTACGAGCAGGCCGAGCCCCTGGACGAGGTGCGCGTTCCCGACTCCACCGACCTGCACGTCATCGCCAAGGCCGCCGGCATTCCCTTCGAGACGGTGCGCGACCTGAACCCCGAGCTGCGACGCTTCTGCACGCCTCCGGGCGGCTGGACGGTGAAGCTTCCCAAAGGCACCAAAGACACGTTCCTGGCGGCCTACGAGAAGCTCGGCCCGTCCGATCGGCTGAGCTTCGTCGAGCACAAGGTGGAGAAGGGCGAGCCGCTCTCCAAGATCGCCCGAGCCTACGGCGTGTCGGAGGCCGCGATCATGCGCACCAACGGCATCAAGTCGGTGCGGCAGATCAAGGTCGGCAAGCTGCTGGTCATTCCCATGGGCGGCGCCTCGCGCCTTGCCCAGGGCTCGCAGTTGGAGGAGAAGCGCGCCCCCAAGGCGCAAGGCCGCGCGGCCGTTCCGGCGGTGGCCAAGAGCAGCGCGCCGGTGCGCCAAGTCGCCGATGGCGCGTCGTACGTGGTGAAGCCGGGCGACTCGCTCTGGAACATCGCCGCCAGGTTCTCCACCACCGTCGACAAGCTCAAGCGCCTCAACAACATGACCGGCCGCCGCGCGAAGTCGCTGCAGGTCGGCCAGACCATCGCCATCCGCGACAGCTAGACGCTTCCTGCGCGAGCTTCGCGTCCTTCGCGGTGAATCAAAGACGGAGTAGTGTGCGCGGCCTCTCGGAGGAAGCCGATGCGCGCTCTCGCGGTGATGGTCCTGGTGGTGGGTTGTTCGAAGGCGGTGGTGCCCGCGGAGGCCACGGCCGACGCGCGGTTCGAGGCGCTGGCGGGCCGCTACATCGACGAGCTGGTGGAGCACAATCCAGAGAGCGCCACCCGCCTGGGCGAGCACAAGAACGACGCGCGGCTCAACGATCGCAGCCGGGCGGCGCGGATGGAGCAGCTGAGCCGGGCGCGCGCGACCCTGGCAGAGCTCGAGACCATTCCCGTGGCGCGGCTCTCGGCCGAAGACTCCATCGACGCGCGCATCCTCCACAACCAGCTGGAGGGCACCATCTACCAGCTGGACACGCTCCGCGATTGGGAGTGGAACCCGCTCGGCTACAACGTCGGCGGCGCGCTCGACGGGCTGATCTCTCGTGACTTCGCGCCGGCCGCGGTGCGGTTGCAGTCGGCCATCGGGCGGCTCTCGATGGTGCCGGCGGTGGTGGCCGCGGCCAAGGAGAACCTGAAGACGCCGCCCAAGGTTTATACCGAGACCGCGCTCCAGCAGAACCCGGGCCTGATCTCGCTGGTGCAGAAGCAGTTCGAGCCGCTGGTCAAGGAAGCGCCGCAGCTGGAGAAGCCGTTTCGCGAGGCGCAGCAGAAGGCCGTCGCGGCGCTGCAAGAGTACCAGCAGTGGCTGAAGGACGACCTGCTGCCGCGCTCCACCGGCGACTTCCGGCTGGGCGACGAGAAGTTCCGCAAGAAGCTGCGCTTCGCGCTGGACAGCGACATTCCGGCGGAGCAGCTCCTCGCCCGCGCCGAGGCCGACCTGAACGCCACGCAAGAGGCCATGTTCGAGACCGCGCTGCAGGTGCACCCGAACAGCTCGACCGACAAGCACGTGGTCATCCAGGCCGCGCTCGATTCGCTGGCGGTGCGCCACCCGGACAACTCGACGGTGATCGCGCTGGCGGAGAAGGATCTGGCCGAGACCACCGCGTTCGTGAAGGCCAAGGACTTCATCACCGTGCCGGACGAGCCGGTCAACGTCACGCCCACGCCGGAATTCGCGCGCGGCTTCGCGGTGGCTTCGTGCAACTCGCCGGGAGCGCTGGAGAAGAACGGGAAGACTTTCTATTACATCTCGCCCACGCCCACCGACTGGCCGCAGAAGCGCGTCGACTCCTTCTTCCGCGAGTACGACGACGACATGCTGCAGGAGGTGACCATCCACGAGGCGATGCCCGGCCACTATCTGCAGCTGGCGCACGCCAACAAGTTCCACGGGCCGACGATGATCCGCGCCATCGCCTCCAGCGGCACCTTCATCGAAGGCTGGGCCACCTACTCCGAGCAGGTGATGGCCGACGCGGGCTACGGCGGTCCCGCGGTGCGCATCCAGCAGCAGAAGATGCGGCTGCGGTTCATCATCAACGCCATCATCGACCAGAAGATCCACACCGCCGGCATGACCGAGAAAGAGGCGGTGGAGCTGATGATGAAGGAGGGCTTTCAAGAGGAGGGCGAGGCTACGGGCAAGTGGAAGCGCGCCCAGCTCAGCTCAACCCAGCTCTCCACGTATTATGTCGGCAATTTGGAGATGAACGAGCTGCGGGCGGCCTGGGAGAAGAAGTACGGCAAGAACGAGCTGAAGAAGTTCCACGACTCGCTCCTGGCCTACGGCAGCCCGCCGTCGAAGTACGTGAAGGAGCGGCTGGGGCTGTAGTATCTCTGCGCCACCTCTGCTGGAGCTCATCGTGATCGCTACGCTGCTGTTGATTGCCGCTTCGTTTCAAACCAGCTTTCCCCAGGCCACCGTCGTCGAGGTTGCGCCCGGAGGCCAGCTGCTCAAAGCCTCGGGCTTCGCCGCGAAGGGCCTGGGCACCACGCCGCAAGCCGCGGCCGCCGCGTTCTTGAAGACCTACGGTTCGGCGTTTGGTGTCACGGACAAGCAGAAGATCGTGGCGCGCGGCGCGAAGGGCAAGCTGCTCCGCTTCGAGCGGATGCTGGGCCCCGACCCCATCTTCGAAGCCGATCTCCTGGTCGGCATGAAGGGCAACGACGTCGTCTCGGTGGAGACCGACCCGGTGCCCGCGCAGGCCGAGGGCAGCTGGGATCTCTCCAAGGCCGACGCGGAGCAGGCGGCGTTCGCGGCCAATCCCGAGCCGTCGCATCCGCCGCATGCGCGCTCGCTCAAGGGCTGGAAGTCGGACGGAACCGCGCTGCGGCCCGCCTGGCGCGTCGACCTCTACGCCGGCGAGCCGGTCTCCGACTGGCGCACCTACCTGGATGCGCACGACGCCCACATCATGCTGCGCTACGACCTGAAGGCCGGCCAGAAGAAGAAGTCCTCCAAGCCCGACCTCGCGCTCTAGACACAACGAGCGCCGGCTGGCTGTCTCGAGACTTCCCGAGATCGCGCGGCCGGTCCTCGCTCTCTAAGGAACGCGGCAGCCCTAGCCTTTGCGCGCAGCCGCGCCAGCGAGGAGGCGGGATTCGTCGATGATGGCGCGCTCGTGCTTGCCGGTCATGATCTCGCCGCCCGGATCGCGCGCTACCACGTCGAAGGCGTAGAGCTTGCCGTTGCGGCCCTTGTACGTGGCCTGCGCTTCGACCCAGGCGCCGACGGGCGTGGCCGCGAGGTGCTTTACCTCCACCGTCACGCCGACCGACAGCTGCCCCGGCTTGCAGATGGGGATCAGCAGGTGGCCGCAGGCGAGCTCGAGCAGGGCGATGCACTTGGTGGTGGCGAAGACAGGCGGGAAGCTGTCGCCGGTGATGTGGTTCAGCGCCGCCGCCGTGTCGGCCTGGGTGACCGTGTAGCGGAAGCTCCAGGTGTCGCCCTCTTTCAACGAAGCGGGTTCGGTCATGTCATTGCTCGGCGAGCAACATCTTCAGCTCGCGAATGCGGCGGGTGATCTCGTCGCGCGGGGTGTGGCGGTGGCTCTCGGGGAGCAGGTCGCGCGAGGTGCACTCGCTGATGGCCACCAGGGTTTGCAGCTCGACCTCCAACGGATAGCTGGGCGGCACGAAGTCGGCGAAGGTGTCGCGCAGATCCTCGCCGGTGACCTTCTCGCGCTTGTTGTTCACCGCCCGCAGCTTGGCGCGCACCAGCGCAGACTCGATGTCCGCGCCCGACATCTTCGGCATGTCGGCCGGCAAGAGCGCGGCGATGTCGCCGTCGAAGCCCACCTTGGCCTTCTTGGCCATGGTCTTGATCAGCTCCAGCCGCTCCTCGGGAGACTCTGGATAAAAGAGCGCCAGGTGCTCTTCAGCGCGGCCCTGCCGCTTCAAGTCGACCGGCAAAAGGTCGGGGCGGCAGGTGAGCAGGAACCAGACGATCTTGCCGCGGTACTGCGTGTCGCCCATGAAGGAGGCGATCTGCGAGAAGACGCGCGCCGAGGTGCCGCTGTCGCCGCTGGCGTTGCGGTTGCCCAGGAACGCGTCGGCCTCGTCGATGATCACCGCCACGGGCCACATGGCCTTCAAGAGGTTGAAGATCTTCTCGAGGTTGCCTTCGGTCGCGCCCTGCCACTGCGAGCGGAAGTTCAAGAACTTCACGCAGGGAATGCCGATCTCGCCCGCGAAGCAGGTGGCCAGGAACGTCTTGCCGGTGCCGATGGGGCCGGCGATGAGGAAGCCCATGGGCACCACGTCGCGCCTCGCGGCCTGGATGGCGGAGGCGGCCTGCTTGAGCAGCAGCTTGGCCTTGCCGTGGCCGGCCACCATGTCGATGGAGTGCGACGGCTCGATGAACTCCAAGAGCCCGTGCACCTCGGCCTGGATGATCTCCTTCTTCTTCTCCTTCAGCCGCTCGAGCGTCAGCTTGGGGCCGGCGATGGCTTCGGAGAGCACGCGATCGAGCGCCACCCGTGACATGCCGGCGGTCATCTGCGCCAGCGCCTCCGGGGCCACTTCCGAGATCTCGCTGCGCTTGCGGCCGCACTGCGCGAACTTCCATTCGACGTAGCTGAGCCGCTCTTTCTCAGCCGGCAAGGGCAACTCGATGGTCGCGCAATAGGGGTTGCGGGCGATGCGCGGGTTCAACTCGGAGAGGTTCTCGGCGATGAGGCAGACGGAGAAATCGGCGGTGAGGAACTGCTGGTCCTGCGCCCACTTCACCAGCGTCACCAGCGCGTAGCGGTCCTCGCCGGGCATGAAGCCGAGGTCGCCCGCGGGCGCCACTGTCTCGGCGAAGTCGATGATGACGGCCACGCTCTTGCCGTCGGCGATGCGCACCCGCGAGAACGACTCGAGCAGCGGAAAGGCCCGCGCCGGATCCTTGGGCAAGGCCTTGGCGTACTCGGTGCCGAAGAGGCTGTCGTAGCCGGCCACGGCCGACATGAAGTCCTTCTGCATGTCCGGCGTGGCCAGCCGGATGCCGCTCGAGCGGTCGTAGAAGACCACCAGGTCGCGAGAGCCGAAGAGCTCGTCGGACAAGAAGCTGCGCAGCGCGACGAAGCCGCGGCCCTCGGCCGGCTGCAGGTCGCGGACGGCGCCGTGCAGGATGAAGGTGGAGATGGTCTTCGTGTAGTAGCGCTCGGCCAGCGTCTTCGCCCAGGGCGGAAACGAGGCGAGCGGATCGGCTGCGAGGGACCGCGATTTTCTTGCCATAGGGGTTGGTAGTTCTAGCGCCGACGGCGCCTCTTCGCAGCAGCCTCGAGCGCCACGCTCTCGATGAGCGTCTCGCCGGCGCGGATCTCCAAGGCCACGCTGGCGGTCTGCTTGCCCTTCACCAGCGACACCTGGTGGCTGCCGGCCTGCAGCGGCCAGCCCAACAGCGGCGTCGACTGGCCCAGGTCCACGCCGTCGATCAACACCTGCGCCGCGGGCTTCGACTCGAGGTTGAGGAAGCCCAGGATCGGCTCGCCTCCGGGCACCACCGGCATGCCGGTCTTCTCCAGGCGCGTGCCAAAGCAGGTGAGTGGCTGCGGGGCCAGCGTGGCCGCCAGCTCGCGCCGTCCCGGGTTGGGCGGAAGGGCCACCTGCCAGCCGCGGTAGCACTTCTTCTCCACCGAGATGGCGTGCGTGCCCTGCGCGTCCAGCGGCGGCAGCACCAGCGGCGTCACTCCGCGCTGGATGCCGTCCACCCAGACCTGCGCGCCCGGCGGAGAGCTGGCGACGCTGATGCGGTTCTGGTCTCCGTTGATCAGCTGGGGCTGCGGCGGCGCCTCGACCGGCAGGGCCACCGCCACGTCGATGGGCGGCGGCTTTGCCCGTCGCGCCCGCTTCGCCTCTGGCCACACCATGAAGGCGACGCCGGCCAGCACCGCCAGCGCGCCTGCCGCCGCGACGTACCGCCAGCGGAAGCTCGGCTTCGAGGCCGGCTTCGTCCTCAACATCATCGCGGTGAAGCTGCGCCGCTCGGCGGCCTCGGCCTCCTCCAGGCTCACCGGCCGCGCCGGCGGAGCGCTCTTCACGGGCGGCGGCGGCGCGGATGGCGGCGGAGCAGCGAACTCGGCCGTCCGCATCGGCGGCGGAGGAGCGAACTCGGCCGTGCGGATCGGCGGCGGTGGCGCGAACTCAGCCGTGCGGATCGGCGGCGGTGGCGCGAACTCTGCCGTGCGGATGGGCGGAGGGGGAGCGAGCTCCGCGGTGATGACCGGCGCGGTTTGCAGCGGCGGCGGCGGGCTCTCGACGGGTGGCGGCGGCGGGGTGCTGGCCAGCTTGGAGCGGACGATGATCTCGGCCTTCGGCTCGTCGGCCGTGAAGCCTTTCTGCGTGCGGTCCAGGTCGCCCGCGCCCACCACGCCCTCGTCGCGATCGGGGACGTCCAGCGACGATGGCGGCGGCGGCGCGCCCGGCACCTCCGGCTCGGCGGGCGGCGCGTCGAGGATGGCCTCGGGAAACGCCTCGCGCAGGAACGCCGCCGCGTCGTCGCGCGTGACCGCCTTGGGCTTCTCCTCCAAAAGGTAGCGCGTCAGGTCCACCGACATCTCCTCGGCGGTCTGGTAGCGGTCCTTCTCGGGCGCGAGCGCGCGGGCGATCACGCGCGCGAGCTTGTGCGGCAGGCTGAGCAGCCCGGGCCCGGTGGGCGCCTCTCCTTTGCACAGCTCGTAGAGCGTCACTCCGGCGGCGTGGATGTCGTCGGGCTTGCCGGCGGTCTCGGGCAGGCCGAAGTCGATGAGCTTCACCTCGCCGTCGTAGGAGAGGAGGATGTTCCTGGGCGAGATGGCGCCGTGGACGACGTTGAGCTCGCGGCCGTTGGGGTCGCGCTTGCGGTGCGCGTAGTCCAGCCCGTCGAGCACCCGCGACATGATCCAGGCCGCGAGCGGCAGCGGCATCTGCTTGCCCGCCTGGGCGATCGCGCGCAGGTCCTTGCCCGGCACGTACTCCATCGCGACGTACCAGGCGCCCTCTTCGGTGCGGCCCAGGTCGAAGGTGTGCAGCAGATTCGCGTGCGAGAGCTGCGAGGTGATCTTCGCCTCGCCGATGAAGAGCTTGAGGAAGGCTTCGCCCGCCGCCGGCAGGACGCGCTTGATGGCGACGATCTTCTCGAAGCCCTCCACGCCGACGGTCTTCGCCTTGTACACCTCGGCCATGGCGGAGGCGTTGAGCCGCTCGAGCAGGAAGTATTTGCCGAAGGCTTCCACTATTCGCTGAGCGCTTTGGCCGGGTCGAGCCGGGCCGCCGCCCGCGCGGGGAAGAAGGCGCCGAAGAGCGCGGCCAGGAGCGCTACGCCCATGCCGAGCGCGAAGTGGCCGAGCCCGAAGTGAAAGAAGCTCTGCGGCTTGAAGGGAAAGTCGGGGAGGTGGTTGCGGGCAAACCAGTCGAGAAAGAGCGCCGCGCCGCGCGAGAGCAAAATGCCGATGACTCCGCCTGCGATGCCCGTCGCCGCGGCTTCGAGCAGGATCACCGCCGCGACGTCCGCGCGAGTCGCGCCCACCGCGCGCAAGATGCCGATCTC
>DATBAA010000466.1:0-1720 GCA_036271755.1 Myxococcales bacterium
GCGTTGCCGTTGGCGACCTGCGCGGGCGCCTGCGCGCCACCTTCGCCAGGGATGATCTTCAGCTTGCCGCCCGGGTAGATCCAGTGCGGGTTCTCGATGCCGGGGTTGAGGCTCCAGATCTTCGGCCAGTACCAGGGGTTGGCGAGGAACTTCTGCGAGAGATCCCAGAGCGTGTCGCCCTTCTGGATGGTGTACTCCTCGGGCGTTCCGGGGACGGGCGTGGGCATGGACTCCGGTGGCGGAGGCGCGGCCGGCTTGGTCTTGATGGGAGCGTTCTCCGGCGCGGCTGCCGCGGGCGCCTGCTGCGCGCCCGCCGCGAGCGACACTGCTGCCGCGCCTGCCAGAGCTGCCCTGCGCCACCGCGCGATCGTCTTCGTCCGCATCGCTCCCCTCCTCAGGGGTTCTTCTTCAAGGGTTCAGCAAGAGCCGCTGCGCCTGCACTGCTTCCGGAGAGTCCGGATGATCCTGCACCAGCTGCTGCAGCACGGGCTTCGCTTCGTCTTTTCTTCCGAGAATGCGCAGGCAGCGCCCGCGCTCGAGCATGGCCTGCGGCACCGCATCGCCGGCCGGATATCTTTGCGGCACGCTCTCGAACAGCGTCAGCGCGCCCTTGCAGTCGCCGCGAACTTCGCGCGCGAGACCGGCCAGCGCCAGCGCGTTGTCGGCGGCGCTGTGGCGCGGGTACCTTTTGGCGAAGGCGAGAAAGTCCTTCTCTGCCTTGTCGCGCTGGCCGTCGTTGAACTCTTGCACGGCCACGGCCCAGGAGTGGTCGGCGTTGAACTCGTTGGTCTGCTCGGGGTCGGTCTCCAAGCGCGCCAGCGTGTCTTCGTCGGGTTCGGTCAGCTCGACGCCGGAAGGGAGCTGCGGGGCGCGGTCCACCGGGTTGGCCGCTGGATGATCGGCGCGAAGCGGCGGCCGGCGGCCTTTGCCTTCGCCCAGCTTCACCGTCTTCAGCGAAGGCCGCGGCGGATCCTTGATCTCCGGCACCGGAGCAGGCGCGGCGGCCGCGGGCGGCGGAGCCTGCTTCGCCCTGGCGGCCAGCGCGGCCATCTTTACTTCCAGCTCTTCGATGCGCCGCTGCTGCTGCGCGACCATGGCCGACTGCGCCTCGAGCTGCGAACGAAGCTCTTGGAGATCGTCGGCCGCTGGCGCGGGCTTGGACGCGGTGGTGGCGCAGGCCGCAAGCAGCCCGGCCGCGCAGGCGGCTTTGCAGAAACCAGTAAGCTTTCGATCAAGAGGCAAAGGACTCCGGCCGCGCGGCTTGCGCGAACGGCATGATCTACGTCTCAGGGGAGGCATGTCAAAGAAACAGCAAAGCAAAAGAGCCTATTGCGCGGGCGCGATGAAGGACAAAAGCCGACCCGTGCGCCCCTTGTCCCGACGATGGCTGAAAAAGGAGCCGGTGTCGCAGGATGTGCACCCCGGCACCTGCTCGATCTCCGTCACGCCGGCTTCCCGCAGCGCCGCTTCGACGCAAAAACGCAAATCGAGGTGCCGTTTTTCATTCACAGCGGAAGCCCCGAACTGCTCGCGGAACTGCGCGGCCAAATCGTCTGAGACTTCGTAGCAGCATTGGCCGATGCAGGGACCGACGGCGGCGATGACCTTGCCGGTGAAGGCCCGGGCCACGCGGCCGGCGATCTTCAGCCGGGTTCCGCGCCAGCCCGAATGCACCGCGGCCACTTCGTTGCCGGCCGCGAGCAGGATGGGAACACAGTCG
>DATBAA010000467.1:0-5431 GCA_036271755.1 Myxococcales bacterium
GATGACGACCTTCGTGCGAGTGGTCGAGGCGGGCGGGCTCTCGGCCGCGGCCCGGCAGCTGCGCGTCTCGCCCGCCGCGGTGAGCCGGCAGATCTCGACGCTGGAGGCCGCGCTGCGGACGCCGCTGCTCTTGCGCACCACGCGGCGGATGGTGGTCACCGAAATCGGCCGCCGCTACTACGAGCGCTGCGTGCGCCTCTTGCGTGAGGTCGCGGACGCGCAGGCCATCGGCCGCGAAGACGCCGCCGAGGGACTCTTGAAGCTGAGCGCGCCGGTGACCTTCGGCCTCGCCCGCGTGGTGCCACAGATGCATCCGCTGCTCTCGCGCCACCCGGGGCTGCGCGTCGAGCTGCGGCTGGAGGATCGGGTCATCGACCTGGCGCTCGAGGATGCGGACGTGGCCATTCGTGTGGGAATTCCGCTGCCGGACAGCGCGGGCCTGGTGGCGCACAAGCTGCAAGAGTTCCGTCGCGTGCTGGTGGCGGCGCCCGGGTATCTGCGCAAGCGGGGAGAGCCGAAGACGCCCGAGGCATTGGCGCGCCACGACGCGCTGGTCTTTTCCGCCGGCGCCGGCGACTCGTGGGCGCTCTATCAAGGCGAGCGCGAGGCGCGCGTGCGCATCAACGTGCTCTTCCGCAGCAACTCGCTGCACGCCTTGCGCGAGCTGGCGGTGAGCGGCGACGGCGTCGCCTTGTTGCCGGCGTGGTTCGTCCGCGAGGAGCTGCAGGCGCGGTCGCTACGGACGGTCCTTGCCGGATGGCAGTCGGAGGTGATCGCCGTCAATGCCATTCACCGCACCGCGCACCGCAGGGCAGTGCGCGTCCGCGCGCTGATCGATCACCTGAGGGTGGCGTGGGCGGCCGGATGAGACAACCGATCGCGTGAAGCGTCTTCAAGGCGAAATCGAGTGGGTGCGACTGAGGCCCGCCGAACTTGGAGACAAAATGAAACTGATGCTTGCGGTCTTTGTGCTTTGCTTCGTCGCGTGCGCAACCGCGATTCCTACGCAGATGGCGGGCGGCGGCGGCGCCTGCGGAGAGCTGCAACCGCTCAACCTCGATCGCGGCACGGAGGTCTTCTCCGCTCCCGACAACAACGCGAAGGTGCTCGAGGTGCTGCCGGACTCCACCTCCGTCTGCGCCGCGTCCACCTCGGTGGGTTTCGGCTTCCACCGCGTCCAGCTTCCCAATAAAAGTTATGGTTATGTGAAGAACGAGCTTCTCGAATAAAAGGTGCGCGCATGAGCTTGCTGGCTGATCGGGTCATCGGGACATGGAGGCTGACTTCGCGGGAAGACCGCACCAGCACAGGCGAGCTGCGGCTCGAGCCGGGCCTCGGGCAAGATCCGATCGCGCTCTTGATCTACGACCGCGGCGGCAACTTCGCGGCCCAGTTCATGAAGCGCGATCGGACCGGGTTCATCGCCGCCGGTCCGGCGTCCAACAACAGCACCGCAGTGGGCGGATATGACGCCTACTTCGGCAAATACAAAGTGGACGAGGTCTCGGGCGCGGTGACGCAGACGCTCGAGGCCGCGCTCTCGCCCGGCAACGTCGGCATGGTGGTGACGCGCGGGCTGCAGGTAGAGGGAAACACGCTCATCATCCGCCTGAAGACGAACGCGCTGGACGGAACTCCGGTGGAGCGCACGCTGCGCTGGATGCGCGCCGCCTAGAACCTACGCCGGCAGGGATCTTTTGCTTCGACGCGAATGCGTTCGGAGGCAATGTCCTCGGTCAGCCGCGAGCGCAGCCGGTAGATGGCGTCGCAGGCGAGGCCGCGGCCGTCGCCGACGAGCGAGACGTGCAGCACGTCGGCCTCGCGCTCGACGTAGAGCTCCATGTTTCCCCGCGGCAGGCCCCGGCGGACGATCTCCATCAGGTTGCTGCAGACCGGCAGGCGCGGGTCGATGCCTTCCTTGCAATCCATCTTGAACTGCTTCGCCCGCGAGTAGATGGCGGCCCGGATCGACTGCTCCTCCTCGTTGTCCTTGGGCGTGAGGCGGAACGCGGTCAAGACCGTGGCCCACGGGTCTTCGCCCGCCGCGCTGGCGTCGGCCACGGCGTTCTTCGTGCAGCTCATGGCCAGCGCAAGCAGCGCAACCGCAACGGCTTTCATGGCGTATCCAACGCACGGCCCAGACGCTCGATCTGCGACGGCAACGAGTCCGGGCTATTCTCGGCTTTACGGGGGTTAGCATGAATTGCAGCGTCCTGCTGGCGGCTGCTTTGATCTTGCGCGGCGGGGCCGTCTACACGCTCGACGAGGCAAAGCCGTGGGCGAGCGCGGTGGTCATCGACAACGGCCGCGTCGTCTATGTGGGTGATGACGCGGGCACAAAGGCCTACACCGGCAAGCTCGTCGATTTGAAAGGCCGCCTGGTGCTGCCCGGCCTGCACGACTCGCACCTCCATCCGATGAGCGGCGGAATGAGCCTCTTGCGCTGCAGGCTGGGCGAATTCAAGACCGCCTCCAAGCTCTATGCCGGCGTGCGCGCCTGCGCGGCGGCTTCGAAGAGCGAATGGCTGATGGGAAGAGGCTGGTCGCCTGGAGTCGTGACGCCGACGGTGGCCAGGCTCGACGAGCTGGTGCCGGACCGGCCTGCGTTTCTCACCACCGAAGATGGATATACGGCCTGGGTCAATTCAAAGGCACTGAAGCTCGCCGGCGTGGAGAGCGACGGCGGCGTTCTGCGCGGAGAGGCGGCCGCGAAGGTTCGCAAGATCCTACCGAAACCAACCCAGGCCGAATATCGCGAAGCGTTCCGGCTGGCCGCCGCGCGGCTCAATCAATTCGGCATCACCTCGCTGGTGGACGCAAACGCCAGCGCGGCGGTGGTGAATAGCTATGCAGGCATGGAGCTGACCGTGCGGGTGGTGGCCGCGCAACAGATCGATCCGGGCCGTGGGCCAGAGCAGGTGGACGAGCTGATCGCACTGCGGGCGAAGACGCGCGGGCCGCGCTTCCGGGCCGACGCGGCCAAGTTCTTCCTCGACGGCGAGCTCGACCAGCACACCGCGGCTATGCTGGAGCCGTACGCCGGCTCGACCGAGCGCGGCAGCCCCATTCCGGCCGAGGCATTGAATGCCATCGTCCGGCGCCTCGACGCGGAGGGCTTTCTCATCCACATGCACGCCATGGGCGATCGGGCCGTGCGCGCCGGGCTCGATGCCTTTGAAGCGGCCGCGGCCGCGAATGGCGCGCGCGATCGGCGGCACCAGCTCGCGCACATCGGCGTGGCCAACCCGGAGGACATTCCGCGCTTCGGCAAACTGGGCGTGACGGCCAACTACACGGCCATCTGGGCGCAACCTGAAGACGAAGCCTTCGCGTCCAGCCAGGCGGCGCTGGGACCTGCGCGCGCTCGCTTCATGTATCCCTTCGGCAGCATCGCCAACGCCGGCGGGCGCGTCGTCGGCAGCAGCGACTGGCCTTCGCCGTCGATGAATCCCTTCGAGGCGATGGAAGTGGCCGTGACCCGCGAGCCTGCACAAGAGCGATTGACCTTGGCTCGAATCCTGGCCGCCTATACCAAGGACGCCGCCTGGGCGGCGCACGAGGAGACGGGCACCATCGAGATTGGCAAGGCAGCCGATCTCATCGTCTTGGACCGCAATCTCTTCAAGATCAAAGCCAGCGAAATCCACAAAGCGCGCGTGCTGCTGACGCTGCTCGACGGCGAGCCCGTCTATCGCGCCGCGGGCTTCTGATCCAGCTCGCGCAAGGCCTGGCGGGCATAGGGCGCTTGCTCGCACTGATCGCCCGAGGCCTTCACCAATTGCTTGCGAGCGAGCGCGGCGTCGGCGGCGTGCAGGCGGCCCAGATAGTAGTAAGCGTCGCAGAGATTGGACGCGTCATCGCCGGCTGCGTCGATGATGGCGGAGTCCTTCTTCATTCCCGCATATCCCTGCAGCAGCGGCGCGGGCCAATCGCCGGCGGGATTCGCTTTCAGATACGCGAGCAATCCGCCGCGAGCCTCGTCCGTGCGCTTCTCCGAGCGAAGCAGCAGGAAGAGCTCGAGCTGCAAGATCGGATCGTTCTTGGACCGCTTGACCAGCAGCTTCTCGGCGCTGGCCAGCTGGTTGGCGTTGGTCAGCGCGTGGAGGCCAGCGAGAAGGCCGTTCCGGCCCGGGTGCGAAGGACCCTTCGGCAGCTGCGCCCGGACGGCCTTGGCGATGGCTTCGGCCTGCTTTGCTTCTGGCGGGTCGTCGGTGTCTGGCTCGTCATCCTCGTCGTTTGATGAAGCCTCCGATGATGAAGCCTCGGGAGCTTTCGGGGCCGCGGGCGGGACGGGAATCTGGGGAATGACCGGCAGCGCGAAGCGCGGCTGATTGGCCGCATGCTCCAGGTGCACGATGGCGGGCGCGCGCGAGGAGTGGATGACGCGCAAGCCGGAAGCCAGCGCGGCGCCCAGGGCGAGCATGGCCAGCGAGACCATCAGCGCGGTCGATCGCCGCCAGCTGCCGGCGGCAACCGAGGCCGGCGGCGGCGCGCCGGCGATGGCTGCCTCGATGTTGCGCGAGAGCTCGGCGCCGTCGGCGAATCGCTTCGACGGCTCCTTGCTCAAGGCCTTGACCACCACGCCGTCGAGCGCGCCGCGGGGCAACGCCGGGGGCTCCTGGGTGAGCGCGGCGTGGCCTGCTTCGATGAGGTTCGCGCCGGGAAAAGCGCGCTGCCCCGAGAGCATTTCGTACAGGACGGCGCCCGCGCTGAAGACGTCGGAGCGCGGGCCGACCTTCTCGCCGCGCGCCTGCTCCGGAGAGAGATAGCCCGGCGTTCCAAAGACCGCGCCCGTCTGGGTCATGCCCGGTCCGACGTCGTCCGAGACGAGCCGCGCCAGGCCGAAGTCCAAAATCTTCAGGCGGCCGTCCTTGGTGAGGAAGAGATTCTCCGGCTTGAGATCGCGGTGGACGATGCCTCGCGCGTGCGCCGCCGCCAGCCCGCGCGCGAGCTGCGCCGCCAGATCCTGCGCCTGCCCCGCCGGCAGCGCGCCATCGCGCAAGAGCTCGCGCAGGTTCTGCCCCTCGAGCAGCTCGGTGACCAGGAACGGCACGCCGTCGTGCTCGCCCAGATCGTAGACCGCCAGCACGTTGGGATGCTCGAGCGAGCCGGCCGTGCGCGCCTCTTGGATGAAGCGCTGCGTGCGCACCGGATCGTGCGCGCCCGTCACCACCTTCACCGCCACGCGGCGGTCCAGCTTGTCGTCGTGCGCTGCCAGGACGCGGCCCATGGCGCCCCGGCCCAGCTCGCTCTCCAGGCGGTAGCGGCCGGCGAGCTTGGTGCCCTCCTTCAGGTCGCGGATCATCGCGGCCGGCAGCGGCGGCGGCGAAGGCCTGTGCGAGGAGGGCAGCTGGGTGCGGACGAAGCCGTTGCGGGTCAAGTCCCAGAACCAGGAGACGGCGAAGGTGATGGGCAGGCCCAACGCCGCAAG
>DATBAA010000468.1:0-11922 GCA_036271755.1 Myxococcales bacterium
AGAGTCTTTTGCCCCGTAGGCGCGCTTGAGCATCGATTCGGACAGATCGCCCAGCGGCCCCAGGATGGCCGCTCCGGCCCCGATGACGATGGCCCCGCGCAGCGAGAGCGCGGGCAGGAAGAAGTGCTGCACCACACAGGAGCCCACGATGGAGGAGAGCGTGCCGCCGATCGCCCCCTCCCAGGTCTTCGAGGGTGAGATGCGCGGGTAGAGCTTGTGTTTCCCGAAGGCGCGGCCCGCGAAGTACGCGCCGGTGTCGTTGGCCCAGGTGACGGTGAGCGCGAGAAAGACCCACCAGAACCCCGGCGTCAGCTGCCGCAGCGGCACCAGCGCGGCGATCATCAGGCCCGGATAGAGCGCGCCCAGCACGGCCAGGCTGACGCGGCGCGGGGCATCGTCGATCTTCTCCTCGAAGAGCAGCGCGTCGGCGAAGGCGACGATGATCAGGGCCGCGATGATGACCTCGGCCGGCGCGAAGGGAATCTCGGGCAGGAGCGGGAAGATGAACGCCGCGCCCATCGAGACGATCACCCCGCCCGTCATGGGGGTTCCCTTGGGCAGGTGGTTCAGCTCGTAAGCGCAGCCGGCGGCGGCCACCCCGAGCAGGATGCTGATGTAGAGCCCGCCCTGCCAGATGAGCCAGAGCACGAGCGGAAGCAGCACCGCGGCCGTCGTCAGCCGGATAATCAGGTTCTTGTTCTTGTCCGTCATCCGGGCGTCGTCCGGAGCTGGGCGGAGGTCTTGCCGAAGCGGCGCTCGCGGCGCTGGAAGTCGTCGATGGCCAGCAGCAGGTCGCGCTCGCCGAAGTCGGGCCAGAGCGTGTCGGTCAGGTGGATCTCCGCGTAGGCGATCTGCCAGAGCAAGAAGTTGGAGACGCGGATTTCGCCGCTGGTGCGGACCACCAGCTCCAGCGGCGGCAGACCGCGGGTCCAGAGGCGCTCTTCGATGGCGTCGTGGGTGACCTGATCGGGCGTGAGCTTGTCTTCCACCAGCTGCCGGGCCACCGCGACGAGCTCTTCCCGTCCGCCGTAGCTCAGCGCCAGCGTCAGGGTCATCTTGTCATTCTGTGCACTCACGGCCCGAAGCTCATCTAAAGGCTCGCGCACCCGCGACGGCAACCGGTCCAGGTCGCCGATGGCGTGCAGCTTGATCTGGTTGTCCAGGATCTCGGCCCGCTCCTGCTGGAGGTAGTCGCGGAGCAGGTCCATCAGGCCTGCCACTTCTTCGGGTGGACGGGCCCAATTCTGGGCCGAAAAGGCATAGAGAGTGAGCGCTTGCACGCCTAGCCGCCGCGCGGCGCGGGTGACCTCGCGCACGGAATCACTGCCTTTTCTGTGGCCTTCCAGGCGCGGCAGGTTGCGCAGCTCGGCCCAGCGGCCGTTTCCGTCCATGATGATGCCGACATGGCGGGGGAGCGGTCGCTCAGCCACTTCGGCCTTGAGCTGTGCCAGGTCGGGATTCAAAGCGCGCGCACCATAGCAAGGAAAAGCTGCGCTGCGTGCCATTCGGGTTACGTTAGGTAGATGCGGGGTTGGTTCGGGCCTTTCGGGCTTGAGAAACAGGTCGGTCGCGGCGGTCTCGGGGCGGTCTTCCGCGCCGTGGACTCCCGCACGCGCGAGACGGTGGCTTTGAAGATGCTGCCGCCCGGCACCGATCCGGCCGCCACTCGCAGGCTGCAGCGCGAGTTCGATGCCCTGCGCCACCTCAATCACCCCAACATCGTCCGCGTGCTCGACCAGGGCAACGAGGACGGCACCCCCTGGCTGTCGATGGAGTTCGTCGACGGCATGGTGCTGCGCGACTGGCTGTCGGTGGTCACCGAGCCGCAGCAGCTCGAGCCCGAAGAGGGCCGGGTGGTGGACGAGGGCGTGGACCTGGACGTGCTCTTCGAAGAGCCGGACTCAGGGGCGCTCCTGGCCGCTGCCCGCGCCGCCAAGCTCGCGAAGGTCACCGGCATGGAGGCCACGCTCTCGCCCGAGGAGCAGGTGGAGCAGAACAACCCCGAGCGGCTGCACGCGCTCTGCGAAGCGCTGGCGCAGGTGTGCGACGGGCTCTCGTTCATCCACGGGCGCAGGCTGCTCCACCGCGACGTGAAGCCGTCGAACATCCTGGTCACGCCCGCGCGCCGCGCGATCCTGGTCGACTTCGGCCTCGCCAAGGGTCTCTTCGACGATCAGATCACCGACCACGGCCGCGTCGTCGGGACGTACCGCTACATGTCTCCCGAGCAGGCGCGGGGCGAGACGCTGGACCTGCGCAGCGACCTCTACTCGATCGGGACGACGCTGTACGAGCTGCTGGCTGGCCGCGCGCCGTTCACGCACGCGAACCAGTACCAGCTGCTCGACGCCATCGTTCACCACGACCCGCCGGACTTGCTGCGCATCAACCCGCGCGCGCCCATCGCGCTCTGCAGCCTCTCGCGCCGGCTGCTCGAGAAGCGCCCCGAGCGCCGCCCCGAGTCCGCCGCGGAAGTGTCGGTCATTCTCCGCGCCATCGGCGGCGGCATGGCCGGCTTCTCCGAGCCGCTGTTCGTGCGGCAGCCCCGCCCCGAAGACCGCAGCTAAAAGCCGTGGTCGTGCGTTGCGCCTGGTCGAAGCTTACCTTGGGGTTTCGCGGAGGCGGCGGCGCATGTCTTTGACGAAGTTGCCCGAGAGCCAGTGGTGCTTCCAGCCTTTGGCGCAGAGCCAGAGCACCAGGATGGTCGTCATGGAGATGGCGTAGGGCCAGACCAGCCAGCGGTGGTCGAGAAAGTCCAGGAGGACGGCCAGCGCGAGCCAGGCGGCGAAGGGGTTGTGCTCCTTGCGGACGATGCGCTTCCAGTCCCATGGCCGCGAAGGCTGGTGCACCCAGCGCGGCCAGAAGCGCGGGACGCGCGAGCAGTACTCGTCGTAGGCGGCGCCGAAGCGGCCGCGCAGGAAGCCCTCTTCCGCGGCGATGATGAACCAGTACTGCAGCGCGAACAGGGCGCAGACGAGCAGCAGCAGCTTCGGATCGTGCGCGACCAGGCAGAGCCCCGCGCAGATGCCCAGGTTGCCCAGGTAGAGCGGGTTGCGCGTGAAGGCGTACGGCCCTTCGGTGTTGAGCATTGTGGCAATGAGCTTCTCGTTCTGGCCGCTGGTGCCGTCCTGGACGAATCCCAGGACCCAGGCGCGGAGCAGCTGCCCCGCGAAGCAGAGCGCGAGGCCAGAAGCGAGCCAGAGCGGCGACGCGGGCCCGCGGCTGCGCCACACCAGCCACGCGGAGGCGGCGAGCAGCGGCACCGGCGTGAAGCTTCGCCAGCGGAAGAGCAGTTGTCCCAGGCGCTCCATTCGCGCGCGGTGCGTATCAGAACGCCCCTGCGTGCTACAAGCGGCCCGTGACCGAGTACCGGCGGCTCATCGCGGCGGTGCGGCCGCATCTCTCGCTCTTGCTCTGGGCCATCGGGGCAATGGTGGTGCTCTCGGGCGCGACCGGCGCGTTCTCCTGGCTGGTCGGGCCCATGTTCCAGTTCGTCTTCAAGGGCGGCGCGCTGGACGCCCCCGCGCTGCGCACCGCCCTGCCCTTCCTGCCTGGCGCCGAGACGCTGCCGCGCGAGACCATCCTCAAAGCGCTGCCCATCCTCATCCTGCTCATCGCGGCCGTGCGCGGCGTGGCATACTTCGCCCAGTTCTACTGCATGGGTATGCTCGGGCAGCGCGTGGTGGCCGACCTGCGGCTCTCGCTGCACCAGAAGCTCCTGGCGCTGCCGCCGGCGTTCTTCGCGCGCAGCTCTTCGGGAGACTTGCTGGCGCGCTTCGCCAGCGACGTGGCGGCGCTGGAGTTCGCCGTCACCTACGGGGCCGCGGCCTACCTGCGCGACGGCATGCAGGTGCTGGTGCTGCTCGGCATCTCCTTCGCCTTGGACTGGCGGCTGGCGCTGCTGGCCTTCGTGGCGGTGCCGCTGACGGTCTTGCCCATCGTCCGCTTCGCCAAGCGTCTGAAGAAGATCGCGACGCGCGGCCAGGCGCAGATTGGTACTTTGTATACTTTGCTTCATGAAGCGCTGCAGGGAGTGCGCATCGTTCAATCGTTCGGGATGGAGAAGTACGAGCGGCAGAAGTTCGCGCGCGAGCAGGATTCGTTCCTGGGCACCATGAAGAAGAGCTTCTTCGTGCGCGCCATCTTCACGCCGACGCTGGAGATCATGGCGGCCATCGGCATCGCGGCCACGGTGGTCTTCGCCGCGCGGGCGGTGGCTTCCGGCGCGCTGCAGCCCGAGCGGGTGATCTCGTTTCTGGCCACCATCGTGCTGCTCTACACGCCGCTCAAGAGCCTGGGCGGCACGGGGCAAGGAGTCACCCAGGGCCTGGCCGGGGCGCGGCGGCTCTGGGAGATCCTCGACGAGCCCGTGAGCCCCGTGCCCGGCGTTCGCGAGCTGCCGCGCTTTGCCGGCGAGGTGCGCTTCGAGCAGGTGTCGTTCCGCTACCGCGAGCCGCTGGTGCTGCGCGAGGTGGACCTGGTGCTCAAGCGCGGCGAGGTAGTGGCGCTGGTGGGCGCTTCGGGCGGCGGCAAGACCACGCTGCTCAATCTGCTGCCGCGCTTCGCCGACCCGACGGCCGGCCGGATCTTGATCGACGGGGTCGATCTGCGCGAGGCCACGCTCGAGTCGCTGCGCGCGCAGGTCGCGCTGGTGGCGCAGGAGACGTTTCTCTTCAACGACACCGTCCGCGCCAACATCGCCTACGGTTTGAGCGACGTGCCGGAGTCCAAGCTGGCCGCCGCCGCGGCAGCCGCGCGCGCCGACGGCTTCATCGCCGAGCTTCCAAGTGGGTACGACACTTTGGTGGGCGAGCGCGGCGTCACGCTCTCGGGCGGCCAGCGCCAGCGCATCGCCATCGCCCGGGCGCTGTTGAAGGACGCGCCGATCCTGCTGCTCGACGAGGCGACGTCGGCCCTGGACACCGAGAGTGAGCGCGAGGTGCAGCAGGCGCTCGACCGGCTGATGGAGCAGCGCACCTGTCTCGTCATCGCCCACCGGCTGTCGACCATTCGTCACGCGACGCGCATCGCCGTGCTCTCGGGCGGCGGCATCACCGAGCTGGGAACGCACGAGGAGCTGCTCGCCCGCCGGGGCGAATATGCGCGGCTCTACACGCTACAATTTGCACCGGACGAGCGGAGCGCGGGCTGAATTTTCAGCCCACGCGAACCTTTGCTTGCTCCCAAGCGCACTCAGCGATACCGATCAGGTCCGATGTCCGTCCGGTCGCCAGAGAAGAAGCAGACGCTGCTCGCGTTCTTGTCGCGCGGGGTGGCCATGGTGCACCTCGATGCGCGCCAGGCGGGTGTGTCGGTGCCCGAGCACCTCAAGTCGGACCCGCATCTGCGCCTCAACTTCAGCTACCGCTACGGGCTGCCGGACTTCGACATCGGCGACGACACCATCACCGCGACGCTCTCGTTTGGCGGCCGGCCGTTCTATTGCGTGCTTCCGTGGGACGCCGTCTTCGCCGTGACCTCGAGCGGGACGGCCGAAGGCCAGGTGTGGCCCGAAGACCTGCCCACCGACGCGGCGCGCGCCTTCGAGGCAGAGCAGCCGAAGCCGCGGCCGCAGCTGGTGGCGGTGGGCGAGGAGAAGGGCCGCAGCTCGCGCCGCAACCGCGCTGCAGAGCCGGCGCAGCAGCAGCGGCCTTCGCCGGACGATCCGCCGGAGGGCCCCAAGCCCGGCGGACATCTGCGTCTGGTCCGCTAGTATGGCGGAGGGGGCGGTGGCTGGCCTTCGATGACCCAGGCGCCGGGCATGAGGCGCCAATTGCCGTCGCGGTCTTCCACCCAGTGCGCGGCGCGCCAGTAGTAGCCGGGGTGGTTGCGGATCCACCGGCCTTCGACCCACTCCCACTGGCCTTCGACCACCGTCCAGTAGCCGGGCTGCCAGGAGTAGCCTCGCTGCGGCGGCGGCTCGACCACGACCACGCGCGGAGGCGGCGGCCGGGAGGAGCTGATGATGGCGGCGGTGGCGATGGAGCTGAACGCCGCCACGGCCAGGAGGCCGCCGCCGCGGCCATAGCAGCCTGTGCCGCCCGTGGCGACAATCAGGGCCAGGGCGATGGGCTTGATCAGTTTGGTCATTCGTCGATCTCCTAACAGGGCTTGGACGTACGCCTCAGTACTTGGACGTACGCCGCGCCAATGCATTTACAGCTTCGAGGCGGACTCCGCATCGCAGACGACGACCACGCGGCCTGAAGCCTTGCGCAGCCACTGCGCGGGACAGCCCACCAGGTCCTCGGGCCCTTTCAGCGCGCGGGCGAGCATGTCGGCCTTCTTGGCGCCCGTGACCTGCAGCACGACCGTCCGGGCGGTGATCACCGTGAAGGGCGTCAGGGTCAGCCGCTCGACCCGGGGTTCGACGTGCTCTGGCGCTTTCACGTGCCGCACCAACTCGTCGTCGCCGCGCTGGCCGCTGCCCGGAACGCCTGCGAAGAGCGAGAGGATGTGACCGTCGGGGCCCAGGCCCAGCAGCATGAGGTCGAAGCGCGGCGGCGTACCCAGCGTGGCTTTCAGGTCTCGAGAAATGCGCAGCGCCTCGGCGTCGAGATCGCGCACCTCGCCGCGCATGCGGTGCACGCTCTCGGCGGGCACCTTGGAGAGCAGCGTCTCCTGGGCGATGCGGTAGTTGGAGAGCTCGTCGTCCAAGGCGACCGCGCGCTCGTCGGTGAAGAAGATCTGCAGCGCGTCCCAAGGAATCTTCGGGCTCAAGGCCTTGAAGAGCGGCGCCGCGGAGGAGCCGCCGGTCAGCGCGACGGCGGCCCGGCCGCGGGCAGCGACGGCGCCCGCGGTGGCCTCGAGAAAGATCTCGGCGGCCGCCTGGGCGACGTCAGGGACGACGGCGACTTCGCTCATCTCGCGAGCCTCACTTGAGCAGCTTCGCCGCGGCCTGCGCCGATGCCGCGTAGAGCTCGTCCTGGCCGCTGAGCAGCTTCAGCTCCAGCGCCAGCAGCCGCCCGGGAGTCTCGGCCGGCAAGCGCGTGCGATGCGCCACCGCGCCGTCGTCGTCGCCCTTCACCTCCGCCACCAAGATGCCCTTCTCGCGGCGGAAGGTGAACGTCGCGGGCGGCGCCTCGAACTCGAAGAGCTTCACGTGCCCCAGCGAGACCGGCGCCGGCTTGGCCATGCCCGACGCGGCCTTGGGCGCGGTCTCTTCTTCTTCGGGCTCGCCTTCGGCGCGAATCTCCACCTGCAGCCGCTTGATGCGCGACTGCATCCAGCCCAGCAGCAAGAGGCCTTCCGCGCCGACGGCTCCGGCGCAGACCACGCGCGCCTTGGTGATGTTGCCGCGATGCTCGCGCAGGTTGGGCAGGTCCAGCACCTCCGCCGCGATGCCCTGCCAGGGAAAGATGCGCGCCCAGGCCTGGTCACCGATGGGCGCGCCCTTGCCGAGGAACTTCGCCGTCTCCGCCAGGTACGTGGGCGGCCGCGCGCCGCTGTCGATGATGATGCGATCGGCCGACTCCACCGCCCGCTGCAGCAGATCGCCCTGCGGCCTGCCGCCCCAGACCACCACCATGGGCAGCTCGGCCAGGAGCAGGCTCATCATGGCCGATTCGAGGTGCCGCACCGCGCGCCCGGTGGCCGTCAGCACGATGCGCTCCAGGCTGACCGCGCCTCCCGAGCGCACCACCGACACGCGGGCCGTCAGCGACTCCTGCTGCTGCGTCTCGTCGGCGATGAGCACCACCAGCCGGCAAGGATGCAAGATTCCCGCGGCCTCCAGCGCGTCGCGCGCTTTCTCGTACTGCGCGTTGTTGAAGTAGATGGCGACCAGGTTCAAGGTCGAGATGGTCTCCTGCAAAGCACCGCCGCGCTCGCGGGCCTGCTGGAGGAGCGCGTTGATCTTCTGCAGATCGACGCCTTTGTCGAAGCGGATGATCAGCTCGTCGGCCGCGCCGGCCGCCTGTCCTGCCCCGATGGGCTCGCCGCTGTTCACAAGCGCCTCCAGGCGCGTCCGTCGCGCTCCAGCAGCTCTTCCGCTTTGGGCGGACCCCAGGTGCCCGCCTCGTAGGCTTCGGGCGCCGCGTACGATTCGCTCTCGGTCTGGTTCAAGATGCTGCCGACGATCTTCCAGGCCGCCTCCACCTCGTCCTTGCGGGTGAAGAGCGTCTGGTCGCCGCGCATCGCATCGAGCAAGAGCCGCTCATAGGCTTCCGGACTGGCCGCGCCGAAGGTGGTGCCGTAGCGGAAGTCCATGCTGACCGTCCGCGGCCGGTAGCGCTCGCCGGGGACCTTGGCCGAGAAGCGCAGCGCGATGCCTTCCTGCGGCTGCACGCGAATGACCAGGACATTGGGCTGCGAGGCGCCCTGGCCAAACAATGAATGCGGGAGCGGCTTGAAGTGGACCGCGATCTCCGTCGCGCGCTTGGGCATGCGCTTTCCCGAGCGGATGTAGAAGGGCACGCCGTCCCAGCGCCAGCTGTGGATATTGAGCTTCAACGCCACGAACGTCGGCGTCTTCGAACCTTCCGCGACGTCCTTTTCCTGCTGGTATCCGGGGACGTCGGAGCCAAAGACGCTTCCCGCCGTGTATTGGCCGATGACGACGTTCTCGGCCACTTCTTCCGCGCTGCCGAACGCTTCGATGGCTCGCAGCACTTTGATCTTCTCGTCGCGGACGGCGTCGGCGTCGAAGGCCACCGGCGGCTCCATGGCGGTGAGGCAAACCAACTGCAGCACATGGTTTTGAATCATGTCGCGGAGGATGCCGGCCTCTTCGTAATACTTGCCGCGCGCTTCGATGCCCAGCTCTTCACCGGCCGTGATCTCGACGTGGTCGACGTATTGCCGATTCCAAACCGGCTCGAAGAGTGAGTTGGCGAAGCGGAAGACCAAGAGGTTCTGGACGGTCTCCTTACCCAGGTAATGATCGATGCGGAAGACCTGCCGCTCGTCGGCGGTCTCCAGGACCAGGCGGTTCAAGGCCCGCGCGCTGGCCAGGTTGCGGCCGAACGGCTTTTCGATCACCACCCGGCTGAACTCGGGGTCGAGCGGATTCTTGATCAGGCCCGCGGCCTTCAACTGCTGGAGCAAGACCGGGAAGGTGCTGGGCGGGGTGGCGAAGTAGAAGAGCCGGTTGCCGCGCGTGCCGCGGGTCTTGTCCAACTCTTCCAAGTGCGCCTTCAAGCGCACGAACGTGTCGGCGTCGTCGAACGAGCCCGCGCAGTAGCGGAGGCCGGCGGAGAAGTCCGGCCACACTTCCGGGTCGATGGGCTTGGTCCGCGAGAACTTGCCCACCGCCTCGCGCATGTCCTTTTGATACTGCTCGTGGGTGAACTCGGTCTTGGAGACGCCGACCAATCCGAACGCCGCCGGCAGGTGGGCCGAAGCGGCGAGGTTGTAGAGCGCCGGCAAGAGCTTGCGCTTGGCCAGGTCTCCGCTGGCGCCGAAGACCACGATGGCGCACGGCTCGGGCGCGGACTCTGCCCGCAGCCCGGGCCGCAGCGGGTTCTGGACTTCGTCGTGTTCGGGTGAGTAAGGCACGGTCAGCTCTTCTTCACGGCGTGACCGCCGAACTCGTTGCGCAGCGCCGCCTGCACCTTGGCGCTGAACGATTCGTCCTGGCGCGAGGCGATGCGCATCTGCAATGCCAGGGTGATGATTGGAGCCGGTACGTTTTGATCGATCGCGGCTTGCACCGTCCAACGGCCTTCGCCGCTGTCTTCCACGTAGCCTTTGATCTGCTCCAGCTTGGGGTCGTTCTGCAGAGCATCGTGCAAAAGCTCGAGCAGCCACGAGCGCACCACCGAGCCGCTGCGCCAGATGCCGGCGATCTCGGGCAGGTTCAATTCGCCAAACGGGCTGGTGCGGAGGATCTCAAAGCCTTCGGCATAGGCCGTCATCAAACCGTATTCGATGCCGTTGTGGACCATCTTCACGTAGTGGCCGCTGCCGGCGGGGCCGGTGTGCATCAGGCCGCCTTCGGGAGCCAGGGTCTTCAACGCCGGCTCGATGACTTTGTAGGCCTCGTCCGGGCCGCCCACCATCAGGCAGTAGCCGTTCTTGAGGCCCCAGATGCCGCCGCTGGTGCCGGCGTCGCAGAAGTGGATGCCGCTCTTGGCCAGGTCCGCCGCGCGGCGCTGGCTGTCGTGGAAGTTGGAGTTGCCGCCGTCGATGATGATGTCGCCCTTCTGCATCCGCGAGGCCAGGGCAGTGATCAGGTCCTCGGTGATCTTCCCCGAGGGCACCATGGTCCAGCAGACCCGCGGCGGCTTCAGCGCTGCAATCAGCTCGTCCAGCGTCGTCGCCGCCGAGGCGCCCACCTGCTGCGACAGCTCTGCCGCGCGCTTGGAATCGACGTCGTAGGCAACGACCTTGTGGCCACCCAGGACGAGGCGCTGCACCATGTTGCCGCCCATCTTCCCCAGGCCCAGCATCGCAAGCTGCATGCACTCTCCCTTTAGTGAGACTTATTTGACGGCGGCTTTACGCTTGTTCATCGCGGCCAGCAGGCCTTCCATCGCCTTGGAGAAGAGTTCCAGGCCGGCCTCGGTGAGATCGGCGCAGACTTTTTCCAGATCGATTCCAACCTCGGCCAGCTTCTTCAACTGAGCGCGCGCTTCGGGCACGTTCTTGGTGATGGTGTCCGCGACCTTGCCGTGATCGTTGAAGGCGTTCAACGTCGCGAGCGGCAGCGTATTGACGGTGTCCTTGCCGATCAAAGGCTCGACATAGAGCACGTCGCTATAGGCTTTGTTCTTGGTGCCGGTCGAGGCCCAGAGCGGCCGTTGGCGCGTGGCGCCCTTCGCTTCCAACGCGCGCCAGCGCGGCGAGTCGAGGTGCTTCAAGAAGATTTGATAGGCCTCGATGGCATTGGCGTTGGCGATCTTGCCCTGCAGCTCTTTGTTGCCCTTGGCCTCGAGCAGCTTGTCGACCGCGGTGTCGACGCGGCTGACGAAGAACGAAGCCACGCTGTGGATCTGCGCGACGGGCTGACCCTTGGCGACGCGCTCTTCCAATCCCGAAACATAAGCGTCGATGACTTGCTGATACACCTTGGTGCTGAAGATCAGCGTGATGTTGACGCTGATGCCCGCGGAAATGGCTTGTTGAATGGCCTGAATGCCCTGCGGGTTGGCCGGGATCTTGATGAAGAGATTGGGCCGGTCCACCGCCGCCCAGAACCGCTTCGCCTCGTCCAGCGTCGCCGCGGTGTCGCGGGCGATGGTGGGCGAGACCTCCAGGGAGCAGAAACCGTCGGCGCCCTTGGTCTTGTCGAAGAGCGGCCGCAGCACGTCGCAGGCGGAGCGCACGTCGTCGACGGCCATGGCTTCGTACATCTCCAGCCCCGACTTGCCCTGCTGCGCCAGCTTCGCCAGCGCGTCGTCGTACTCGTTGCTCTCGACGATGGCCTTCTCGAAGATGGCCGGGTTCGCCGTCACGCCGCGAACGCCGTCCTCGTTGACCATGCGCAGAAGCTCGCCAGAAGCGATGAGCTTGCGTCCGATCAAATCGAGCCACGCGCTCTGACCAAACTCGTTCAACTTCGCTGCCGGCTTCATGAAGAGCTCCTTTACTTGGTGTTGGTCCGTGCGCCTTCGGCGAGCCACTTCGAGATGCGGGCCGCGGCCTTCTGCGGCGTGAGATCATAAGCGTCTGCCAAGGCCTTCTCCGGAGCGCTGGCGCCGAAGCGGTCGATGCCGCAGACGAGGCCGTCGCCGACGATGCGATACCAGTCCATGCCGCCCGCCGCCTCCATCGCGACGATCTTCGCCTTGCCGTGCGGAATCAGCGCGCGCTGCTCGTCGCCGCTCCAGGCGAGGAACTTCTCCGTGCAGGGCATGGAGACGACGCGAACCTTCAAGCTCTTGTTGTCGAGCAGCGGCACCGCGGCCTGGGCCAGCGGAACCTCGCTGCCGGTGGCGACGATCACCACGTCCGGATCGGCCACGTCGTTCAAGGCGTACGCGC
>DATBAA010000469.1:0-11592 GCA_036271755.1 Myxococcales bacterium
CAGCTGCAGTCGGTCTTCTTCACCCTGATCGAGAACGACGGCACCTTCGATCTGGAGGTCTTGGACGAAGGCATCTTCCTCAACCGTCAGCAGCTCAAGCTGGAGGCGGCGGGGACGCCCATTGTTGGCCTCGTGCGCGGAGAGCTTCGCCAGCGCGGCATCTTCGGGCTGGCGGCTTCGGTGGCGCCGCCGCGCGGAGACTTGCGCGAGCTGGTGCGGCTGCTCTCTCCGCGCGGGCCGCACCGGCCGGGCGTTCGCGGCGACGCGCGCAGGCCGCTGACCACGCTGCGGCTCAAGCTCTCCGCCGCGCAGACCGCCGAGGACACCGCCGAAGGGCTCTCTGCCCGGCTCGTCTCCGCCTATTCGCACGCGGTCTTCTTCGTCGATCATACGATTCAGCAGCTGCGGGTGGCGGGCGAATTGATCTCGCTGCCGGCTGCTTCGCGAGTGGTGCAAGATCTGGTCGACCTGCAGCGGACGATGCCGCGCCGCTTTCTGCAATTGGTCCGATTGAAGGCTACCACCGAAGAGTATTGGGGCTATCACGCGGCCAACGTCTGCGTGCTGGCGATTACGTTCGCGGCGCGGCTCGGCTTGCCCAAGAGCCGGCGGCACGACCTGGGCATGGCCGCGCTCTTTCACGACGTGGGCATGGCGGCCATTCCGTCGGCGCTGCTCGAGCGCGGGGGAAAGCTGGACGCCCGCGCCCAGAGCGCCTTGCGGGCGTCTCCTCTCTTTGCCGCGCGAGCCATCTTGCGCGACCGCGAAGTGCACAGCGCGGCCCTGGAGCGCGCCCTGGCTGTTCACGAGTGTCATCTGGATCTGGTGCCGCCCGACGGCGCGCTGCCCGACATCGGCCTCGCGGGGCGCATCCTGGCCATCTGCGAATCTTATGATGCGCTGACGACCGATCGTCCCTTCCGGCCGGCGCATTCGCACGAGGCGGCGCTGCGGGTGATGACCACCGAGCAGCTCTTCCGCTTCGATCCGCACCTCATCGACCTGCTGCCCAAGGTCGTCGAGCCGCTGCTCCGCCAGTGAAGAGCCTGCCCAGGAGCGCGCCACCATGAGCGCTCCCGGACAGGCTGAGCTCACCTCACCGTGAAAGTGGCGGTGCCCGGCGTGGTATTTGCGCCCGGATCGGTGACGGTGATGGTGAAGCTGCCGCGGGCCGCGAAATCAGACGCGAGCAGCTGCACCGTCATCTGCGCCGGCGACACCGCCGACACGGCGCGCGTGTTGCCGTTGAACTTCACCGTCGCGCCGTAGAGGAACTTCGAGCCGTTCAACGTCACGGCCATGGCCGCGTGTCCCACGGCGACGAGGTTCGGGCTGGAAGCGAACGAAGGCTGGATGGGCGGCGAGAGCAGATACGCGTGCTGGTCCGAGCCGTACGCCACGATCTGGCCGAGGTTGTTGATGGCCCTGCCGCCGTAGAGCGCCACGTAGCCGGGCGCCCCGCCGAACACCGCTCCGCCCGGCACGGTGATGAGCCCGTCGACCATCATCTGGAAGAGGCTGACGTTGACGCCCGACCCGTCGTCGAAGGTGGAAGGAATGCGCACGATCGCGTCGTCATTGAGGACCGTCCCGATGATGTAGCCCGCGTCGTTGATGCCGCTTGCGCTCGCGGGATTGAAGCTGGTCCCCGTCAGCAGCGGAATGAACGAGCCGGTCAATCCGTTGACCGACGATGGATTCCAGAGGACGGCATTGCTTCCGCGGAAGCCCACCGCCTGACCGCTTCCGTTGACCGCGACGAGAGTTTGATTGCCCGTGCCGGGGGCGGAGGGAGTCGCGGGCGTGTTGCCGGCCTCGTAGAGCAGGCTGTTGTTCGCTCCATCGTTGGTGTCACCCACGACGAGGCCGCTGTTGTTGATGGCATAGGCGCGTGAGATGGCCGGCGCCCCCGGGGCCAGGCTGGGCATGCCGGTGCCGGTCTGTTCGAAGATGCCGTGCGTGCCGCCCGGGACGCTCGTGAACCAGCCGGCGATCTCACCGGAGTCGTTGAGGCCGTGGGCGCTCACCAGCGGAAAGCTGCCCGAGATGACGTTGGTGCCGGTTGCCGGACTCCAGGTGAAGCCTTCCGGCACGTACTGCTGGTTGGGCGGAATTCCCGTGCTCCGGACGGTGTCGCCCGCGACCACGCCGTGCACGTTGATGGCGTTGCCCGCGCTGTGTCCGAAGTAGACGCCGCCGCACAGGCTGTCCGTGTGCAGGTCCTGCATGCCGCCCGCCGCGTCCCAGACGAAGGCATGCTGCGAGTACTCCACGGGGTAACCGCAGGCAGCCGCGACGCAGACGTTCGATTGTCCGGTGACCTGTCCCAAATCATTGATGGCATTGCCCAGGGTATTGGTGGGCGCGCCGCAGGAGACGTCGAGCGAACCCAAATCGGTGGCCACCAGCGGCGCGAGAGAGCGGTAATTGAAGTTGAAGATCTCCGTCGCGCCCAGCGAGCCGCCGGTGCCGGCGGTGAGGCCGACGTAGGCCAAAGGGGCGCCGACCGCATTGGGGATGTTGACGTTGCTCCAATACCAGACGCCATAGGTGGCTGCCGTGTAGTCGGAGAGCACGATCTTCAGGGTCGAGCCGTCGTATTCGACGACCGCGTTCATGTAGTGGTTGTGCAGGTTCACGCAGCAGGTCATGTCGTAGCCGCCGGTCGGCGCGACGCCGCCGGTGTAGTAGCCGGTGCTGGCGGCCGACGGATCACCGGCGTTCATGAAGTTATCGATCTTCACCGCGGCGCTGCTGGTGATTCCCGAGTACCCGAGGCCGCCGCCGTTGTTGCCGGGGGCCGTGATGCCCTGGTTCTGGACGGTGAAGGTGAGGCCGTCGCCGTAGGTGTTGGCCGGGCTGGGCTCGAGCTGGAACTGGAAGCGCACCGAAAAGGCGCTGACGTTGACCTTGGTCTTGGAGAAGATGCTGCCCGACTGTGAACCCGTGCTGCTGTCGGTCAGCATGATGGAGCCCGTGCCGCTGGCGCGGGCGTTGCCGTTGAGCTGAAAGTCAGACAGGCTGCTGAAGCCCGTCGAGTGATCGATGGTCTGCGCGGTGGCGCTCGCAGAGCTGATGAGGACTGCTGCTAGGAGTGTTCGTGTGATGGCCGTCATGGTTTCCCCCGAGGGTGAGCGGCAAACGAGCCGCTCCCGGAAACCAGACGCGCGGTCCGCGCGGAAAAGGTCTCACTGGACCTGGACCTTGAGGATGAGCTTGCCGGTGTTTTCGCCTTTGAACAGTTTGAGCAGTGAGTCGGGGAAGGTGTCGAAGCCTTCGACGATGGTCTCGCGCAGCTTCAGCTTGCCCTCGGCGTAGTGCTTGTTCAGCACCTCATAGGTCTCGTTATATTTCTTGATGTAGTCGAAGACGATGAAGCCCTGCATGCGCGCGCGGTTGATCAGGAGCGAGAGATAGTTGGACGGACCCTTTGGTTTCTCGGTCGCGTTGTATCCGGAGATGGCGCCGCAGATGATCACCCGCGCGTGCAGGTTGATGCGGGTCAAGGCCGCGTCCAGCGTGTCTCCGCCGACGTTGTCGAAGTAGACGTCGAGGCCTTTGGGCAGCTCGCGGCGGAAGCCGTCGCTGAGCTTCTCGGACTTGTAGTCGATGGTCCCGTCGAAGCCGAGCTCGCGCAGCCAGGCGCACTTCTCCGCGCCGCCGGCGATGCCGACCACGCGGCAGCCGTGGGCCTTGGCCAGCTGTCCGGCGATGGAGCCCACCGCGCCGGCCGCGCCCGAGACGAGCACGGTGTCTCCGGGCTTGGGCTGCCCCACTTCGAACAGCCCGAAGTAAGCAGACAGGCCCGACATTCCCAGGCCACCCAGATAGGCGGGCAACGGCGCGAGCTTCGTGTCTACCTTGCGCAGGCCGCGGCCATTCGAAATGGCGTACTGCTGCACGCCCAGAACGCCTTCGACGGCATCGCCCACGGCAAACCCGGGATGCTTCGACGCAGTGACCTTGCCGGCGGCCGCCGCGCGCATCACCGCGTTCAGCTCGACGGGCGGAACGTAGGATTTGGCGTCGTTCATCCAGCCGCGCATGGCCGGATCGAGCGAGATGTATTCGGTCTGGACCAGCACTTCGCCGTCCGCCGGCGTGGGCACGGGCTCTTCCGTGAGCTTCCAATCGCTGGCCTTGGGCAAGCCAACGGGACGCGCTGCCAGGCGGAACTGTTTGTTCATTGGAGACCTCAGGGAACGCGGAGGATGAGGCACTTCAAATAGCGGGTTTCGGGCACACCCAACAGGGACGGATGGTCCCGCGAGGCGCCGCGCCGCTCGATCACCTGCACGGACCGCTTTGCGTCCGCCGCCGCTTCGATGACCGTCTTTTCGAAGAGCGCGTCGTCGACGTGGAACGAGCAGCTGCAGGTCACGAGGATGCCGCCGCGCGCGAGCATTTGAAAGGCGCGCAGATTGATTTCCTTATAACCGCGGAGGGCCGCGTCTATGGAGGTGCGCCCTTTGGTGAAGGCCGGCGGATCGAGGACGATGGTGTCGTAGCGCTCGCCCGTCTCGGCCTCCTTGCGCAAGAGATCGAAGGCGTTGGCGGTGACGAACTCCACATTGCGGGTGCCGGTGCGGGCGGCGGCGTCGCGGCCGTGGGCGGCGGCGGTGTCGCTGATGTCCACCGCTTTGACGCTCTCTGCCCGGCGGGCGAGCTGCAGCGCGAAGGCCCCGCCATAGGTGAAGCAATCGAGCGCGCGGCCGTGCGCGTAGCGGCCGGCTTCGATGCGGTTCTCGGCCTGATCGAGGAACGCGCCGGTCTTCTGGCCTTCCAGCAAGTCGGCCACAAGCTTCACTTCGCCCTCGAGGAACTCCACCGGCCCGGGCGCCGCGCCGGCGAGCATTCCCTTGCGCAGCGGCAGGCCCTCGTGAGCGCGGACCTTGGCGTCGTTGCGCTCGACGATGGCGCGCGGCTTGAGCAGATCTTGCAGGATGCCCGCGAAGAGCTCGCGCCGGGCGTCGGTGGCTTCGATCAAGGTCTGGATGCTCAAGCAGTCGGCGTAGCGATCGACGATGAGGCCCGGCAACAAGTCGGCCTCGCCGTGGACGAGGCGGGCGGCGCGCTGCAGCCCCGGATCGGGCGCGGCGGCTTCGCGCAGCTCCAAGGCCTGGGAGATCCGGCGCCGGAAGAAGTCGTCGTCGACGGGCTCGTCTTCGCGGGTGAGCAGGCGCACCGCGATCTGGCTGGTTGCTCCGTAGAACGCCTTGCCCACGAACCAGCCGCGCTCGTCCACCAGGCGCACCACGTCGCCGCCGCTCACGTTGGCCGCGGCGCCCGCGACATCCGAGCCGTAGATCCAGACGTGGCCCGCGTCCAGCCGCTCGATGGCGCGGCGGCTCAAGGAGACCACCGGCTCGTCCGAGGTTCCCGCGCCGACGCTGCCCAGGACGGGTGGCGGCCGCCGCTGCTGCGAGGGCCGCACCGCAGCAGCCGGGCCGACGTCGCGCACCGAGCGCGAGCCCTCCTTCAAGCGTGCGAGACGACGTGCTTCCTTCGGGCTCTGCGGTGCATCCGCCACGGGCGAACCTCCAGACCGCGCTACCTCTCACGCGCCGCCCGGATGATCAACAAGTTCAAGAGATGGGCGTCATGCCCGGCATTGCCTCAGCGACGCTGCGTCAACAGGGCCCAAGGGTGGTTCTGGAGCGCGGCCACCACCAGCGCGCGCACGTCGCCCGCGTCGCACGGGTTGCCGTCGGAGGCCACGGTCCTGGTCCAGAGCACTTCGCCGGTCGCTCGGTCGGCCAGGTCGAACTGCAGCGCCATCTGCGGGCCGGTGAAGTAGCCGCGCTCCTCGACGTCGAACGTCGCGGGCGGCTGCAGATACGGCAAGCGCACCTTCGGCGGCATCCACTCCGCGGGCGGCAGAGGCCCTTGCTCCCAATCCCCATCCGGCTCGTCTTCGCCGATCAGCGGCGCGTGCAGCCAGGCTGGTTCTGGTTCGTCGGACCAGAAACTCACGTCGAACGAGAACGGCGGGTGCCGCGATCCGCGCGTGGCGACGGGCGCGCGCGGCCGGATGGGCACCGGGTGGTGCGGGACCAGGGCGGCCGCTACATGCCCAACATGATGCGCGGGAACATGCAGCGAATGCCCGCCCCCACGGCCTTTGCTCGCCACCAGCAGCACCACGACGGCCGCCACCGCCACCACGATGGCGATCTTGGCCACGGTCTGATGGGTCTTGAGCGAGGAGGTCTGCGCGACGCCGCGCTCGCGCACGTAGAGCACGGCGTCCCAGGCTCCCATCGCGGTGCGCGAGACCTGGACGTCCTGCATGGCCTGCGCAATCGCCCCGCGCGCCTGCGAGGCGACCTCCGCGGACTGGACGGGCGGCACGGGTTTGGCGCTCTCCAGGACGAGCTCCACCATGGGCGGCGCCAGGGTACCGGACGCATCTTGGGCCTCGCCCATGCGCGAGGCCGGCACGCGTACGGTCGTGCACCCGAAAGCGCAGAGCGTCAGCAGCGCGATGCCCGGAAGACCTCTCGACATGCTCCGACGACTGTCGCGCCGCTGGAATGGCCACAGCAAGGGCCAAGCGCGCGGAAGTAGACGCCAACGGAAGAGCGCGATAGGCACTCGAGAACAATGACCAATCCAACGGTCGACGAATCAATGCCGGGCTTCGAGGAGCGCGAAGAGGCGCGCCGGCAGCGCCGGGTCGCGGAGTATGACCGGCTGGCTCCCGAGCGCGATCGCTGGCGGGCGAAGAACGGCGCCTATTACGAAAACATCGACAAGCTGGTGCGATTCGTCGTGCCGCCCGGGGCGTCGGTGCTGGAGATCGGCTCGAGCACCGGCGAGCTGCTGGCGGCATTGAACCCTGGCGAAGGGGTCGGCGTCGACGTCTCCGAAAAAATGGTGGAGATCGCGCGCGCCAAGCACCCCGGGCTCACTTTCCTGGTGGGCGACGTCGAGCGGATGGATTTGCCCGAGCTCGCGGGGCGCACGTTCGACTATGTCGTGGTCTCCGACGTGGTGGGAATGATGAGCGACGTCTGGCAGGCGCTGCGGTCGCTGCGCAAGTTCTGCAACCCGCGCACGCGGCTGGTCGTCACCTACTACAACTTCCTCTGGGAGCCTCTGCTGGACCTGGGAACGCTCCTCGGGCGGAAGATGCCGCTCGAGCAGCAGAACTGGCTGGGCATGCAGGACCTGCGCAACCTCTTGGAGCTGAACCACTTCGAGGTGGTCCGCAGCGGCACGGCGCAGCTCCTGCCTGTCGCGGTGCCCGTCGTGGCGCCGCTGGTCAACCGGTACCTCGCCCAGCTTCCGGGCCTGCGGCACCTGGCGCTCACCCAATATTTCGTCTGCAAGCTGGCGGCGGGCGGCGGGCCGGTGGCGTCGCGCGACTACACCTGCAGCGTGATCGTTCCCTGCCGGAACGAGCGCGGGAACATCGACGACATCGTGGCGCGCACGCCGCAGATGGGCCGCGGCACCGAGCTCATCTTCGTCGACGGCAACAGCAACGACGGCACGGTCGAGGCCATCGAGAAGCACATTGCTGCCAAGACGTTTCCCAACATGCGGCTCATCCACCAGGGCGACGGCAAGGGCAAGGGCGACGCGGTCCGCAAAGGCTTCGACGCGGCCACCGGCGACGTGCTCTTCATCCTCGACGCCGACCTCACCGTGCCGCCGGAGGACCTGCCCAAGTTCTACGCCGCCATCTCCGAAGGGCGGGGAGAGTTCATCAACGGCTCGCGTCTCGTCTACCCCATGGAGGGCGAGGCGATGCGGTTCCTCAACGCCATCGGCAACAAGTTCTTCGGCATCGCGCTGTCGGCCATCCTCGGGCAGCGGCTCAAGGACACGCTCTGCGGCACCAAGGTGCTCTTGCGCAGCGACTACCGGCGCATCGCCGCCGCGCGCTCGTTCTTTGGCGACTTCGATCCGTTTGGCGACTTCGACCTCATCTTCGGCGCGGCCAAGCAGAACCTGAAGATCGTGGAGCAGCCCATCCGCTATCGCGCGCGGGTTTACGGCGAGACGAAGATCAGCCGCTTCACCAACGGCCTGCAGCTGGGGCGCATGACGATGCACGCGTTTCGCAAGTTCAAGGGCGCTTTCTAAGCCGGGTTCCTGGCCTGGGCGACGAGATAGGCCCAGGCGGCGCGGGGCAGCACGCCGGCCGCGCGCTCGAAGGCGCGGACCATCCAGGCCACCGGCCGCGCTCCGGCCAGCCGCGGCGAGCCGTACTTGTAATGGAAGACGGCCCTGGAGACCGGCAGCGGCTGCCGCGCCTCCAGCGAGTCCAGCGCGAACCCGGCCGACGAGAGCTCCGCACGGAGCAGCCGCGCCGTCGAGCGGAGCACGCCGCGCTCCTCGCGAATGAGCGCCGCCTGCAGGAACACCAGCGGGTTGCGCCCGTTGGGCTCGATGACGGTGATCCGCCCGCCCGGCCGCAGCACGCGGCGGGCTTCGGCCAGCACCTTGATCCGCGCTTCGGGCGCGATGTGGTGGAGCAGATCGCGCACCAGCACCGCGTCGAAGCTGCCGCCGGCGATGGGCAGCGCGGTGGCGTCGCTGCAGATGGCGGGCAGGTTGAGCGTGCGGGCGACGAAGGCCGTCTTGGCGCGGGAGAAGTCGGCCCCGACCAGCCGGGCGCCGGGCGCGCGCGCCTGCAGGCGGCGCAGATTGGCGCCCTCGCCGCAGCCGATCTCCAATACCCGCTGCCCGTCTTCGACGCGAAGCTCGTCGATGAGGGCGCTGTCTTCCTGGGAAATGTAGGCCGCGCCCACCTGCCACTCGTAGTGGCGAGAGTCGACGTCCTTCCAATACCGCAGCTGCTCGCCGCGATGCTTCTCCAGGGTGGTGGCCATCGGTTGGCGACAATAGCCCAGGTTCACCGGGCGGGGACTTCACCGGGCGAAGACTTCACTGGGCGGGGACGAGGAAGTCCCGGACGATGGCCATGTGCTGCATGCTGGGCGCGCCGCTGTCGGTCGAGAGCGCCGGCGATAGATCCGCGATGGGCGTGTAGACGCGCGTATCCACCACCAGGCCGCCGCTGAAGCTGTTTGCGCCGATGGTCACGCTCGTCTCGAGCGCGTCGAGCGCGGAGTTGGCCAACACCCAATCGAAGGGCTTGGCGCGCGAGGCGTTGGTGTCGTCGTTGTTGTTGCCGTCGGCTGGGTACGGGCCGGCCGTGACGAAGAGCGCCGAGAGCGCGGTCACGGCCGCGTCGCCGCGGGTGTTGCTGTTGAAGTCTCCGCCGATGGCCAGGTAGTCGCCGGCCGGCACCAGGTCCTTGAAGTCGTTGACGAGCTCCGTGCCTTCGTCTCCGTGGTTGGTGGTGTCGGTCAAGAGGTGCACGCTGACGACCCACAAGTGCCGCGGGCCGGGAATGGCGATCTCCGCCCAGACGAAGCCGCGGTTGGCCACGTCGGCGTCGACGAAGCGGCCGCTGTCGATGATGGGGTACTTGCTGACGACGCCGTTGGGAATGTTGCCGTTGCCGGCGATGGTCTCGCGGGTGAAGAAGCAGGTGGTGCCGCACACCGCGTTGGCGAAGGATTGAAAATCAGCCGTTGAATTGGTCTGGTAGTTGAGCTCCTGCAGCATGGCGACGTCGGGGTGGACGCCTTCGATGATGCGCAGGCCTTCGCCGCCCGTGTAGTTCTGGTTGTTGCCGGTCGAGAGGTTGCCGGCCAGCAGGCGGATGCGGACGGGAGCAGCAGCGCCCGCGTCCGGCTGGGTTCCCGCGTCCGGCTGGGTTCCCGCGTCCGGCTGAGCTCCCGCGTCCGGAACGCCGGCGTCTGGCTCGGTGCCGGCGTCTGGGACGCCCGCGTCGGGCTCGGCGCCTGCGTCGGGAACGCTAGCGTCCGGTGCGCCTGCGTCCGGAGTGCCCGCGTCTGGCTGAGCGCCGGCATCCGGCTGCGTTCCGGCATCCGGCTGCGTGCCTGCGTCGGGCACGGTCGTCTGCGGAATGTCCGAGGTTCCGCCGCAAGAGAGAACCAGGACCAGGGACGCGAGCAGCAGCCGACGAATCAAGGTGAGTCCTTGCAGCGGGGAGCGCGCCTTCTAGCACAGAACCCGGGCGGAGCTAGAGCCCCATGCCGCCCGAGAGCTCGACGCGCTGGCCGTTCATCCAGCCGCCGCCGGGGCTCAGCATCATGGCCACCGCCGCGCCGATGTCATCCGGCATTCCCACGCGGCCCAGAGCGGTCATCGCGCTGACCCTGCGATTCACTTCCGGATTGTCGCGCACCATGCCACCGCTGAAGTCCGTGGCAATGGCGCCGGGCGCGATGGTGTTGGCGGTGATCTTGCGCGTGCCCAGCTCGACGGCGAGATAGCGCGAGAAGACCTCGATGGCGCCTTTCATGGCCGCATAAGCCGACGAGCCGGGAAGTGAGAAGCGCGCGAGCCCGCTCGAGACGTTCAAGATGCGCCCGCCGTCGGCGATGAGCGGCAGCAGCTTCTGCGTGAGCAGATAAGGCGCCTTGAAGTGCACGTTGTACATCTCGTCCAACTGCGCCTCGGTGGTCTCGGCGATGCTGGCATGCAGGCTCGTGCCGGCGTTGTTGATCAAGTAGTCGATCTTGCGCCCGGCCAGCGCGCCTTCGACCGATTTGACGAACGCGCCGAACGACTTGCTCTCCGCCACGTCGAGCTGCAACGCCCACGCCTTGCGGCCCTGCTTCTCGATCTCCGCGCACACCTTGTCGGCCTCTCCCTTGGCGGCGCGGTACGTGAAGATGACGTCGGTGCCGCTCTTGGCGAGGTGCAGCGCCATGCTGCGGCCCAGGCCGCGGCTGCCGCCGGTGATGATCGCGATGGCCATGTTCGTTCTCCTTGCTACGGGTTGTTCGTTCGCGGCAGACTGTAGTCACTTCAGGCGTGGCGCATCAGCAGTGAAAAGCCGACAGACTGTTTCGTGGAAAGAGACAATGGACATCGACTCCGTCCGCATGTTCATCAAGGTGGCAGACCTCGCCAGCTTCACTCGCGCGGCCGAGCACCTTGGCCTCTCGAAGGCGCGCGTCTCGGCCGCGGTGCAGCAGCTCGAGGCAGAGGTGGGCAGCAAGCTCCTGCAGCGGTCTACGCGCGTGGTGCGGCTCACCTCCGACGGCGAGGAGTTCCTGGCTTCGGCGCGCCGGCTGGCCGACGACGCCTCGGAGCTGGCCGCCATGTTCCAGGCGCCCAGCACGCTGCGCGGCCGCGTCCGGGTGGATCTGCCGCAGAGCCTCGCGCGCTCGCTCTTCATTCCCCGGCTGCCCGAGCTTCTGGCCGAGCATCCGCGGCTGGAGGTGCTGCTGAGCACCACCGACCGGCGCGTGGACCTCATTCGCGAGGGCTTCGACTGCGTGCTGCGCGTCGGCAAGCTGACCGACTCTGGCCTGACCGCGCGCAAGCTGGGCGAGATGCCGATGATGAACTGCGCCAGCCCCGGCTATCTGAAGAAGTACGGCACGCCCAGGTCCTTGGAAGATCTCGACGAGCATCTGGTGATTCATTATTCGCAGCGCTTCGGCGCCGACAGCGCGGGGTTCGAGTACCGCGACGGCAACGTCTATCGCGAGAAGCCCATGCGCAGCCTGCTGACGGTCAACAGCACCGACTCGTACAACG
>DATBAA010000470.1:0-4372 GCA_036271755.1 Myxococcales bacterium
CGAGGAGTACCGGCTGTATCTGGTAGTCGTTGGGCCATGAGCCAGGCCAAACGACAGAAGCGCATCGACACGGTCTCGACCGCCACCATCGTCATCACGCTGGTGCTCTTCGTCGTCGCGGTCTTTGAAAAAGGCTTCACCCACGACCTGCTGCTCGAGGCGGGCGTCTTCCTGGTCTCGGTGAAGCTGATCCTCTCGTCGGCAAAGACCGACCTGGTCAACCAGCGGGTGCGGGAGCAGTTGGACGAGATCCAGGCTTTGTTGCGTCAGTCTTCTCAACGCTAGCCCCGCCCGGCTTTCTCATCCAACGGGCTGTTGCGACTGGCGAACTGTTGTGGCGGACGAAGGTCGGTGCTGCTACACCGGCGGGCCCCGACCACCCGGAGATTGAATGAAACTCGCCGCCCTGCCGCTCGTCGCCCTCTTCGCCTTCGGCTGTGCCACCGCCGGTCAGCCGGCCGCAGGCGCCCGCAACGACTGCGGCGCGCGCATGGGACCGCTCACGCTGCGCAGCGGAACCGAGGTGCGCAACGCGCCCGAGTCAGGCGCGGTGGTGAAGACCACGCTGACGGCCAGCACGCCTGTCTGCGCCAGCACCGAAGGGCCTGTGTTCGGCTTTCGCCGCGTGAAGCTCCCCGACGGCACCATTGGCTTCGTCAACGAGAGCGGCCTCTAATCAGTAGCTGTGGTCCTCGTGCAGCCACGCGCCGACGAAGCCCGCGGCCGCGGCGCCGGCGATGGGCGCCAGCCAGAAGAGCCACAGCTGCTCGAGCGCCCATCCACCGACGAACAGAGCCGGCCCGGTGCTGCGGGCCGGATTCACCGAGACATTGGTGATGGGAATGCCGACCAGGTGCACCAACGTCAACGTGAGCCCGATGGGAATGCCCGCGAAGCCGACGACCGCGCGTTTGGAAGTGGCGCCCAGGATCACGCTGACGAAGATGAAGGTCATGATCGCTTCGGCGACCAGCGCCGCGCCCAGGCCGTAATGACCGGGCGAGTGTTCGCCAAATCCATTCGCAGCCAGGCCGCCCACGGACGGATCGTACCCTTGCGGCTGACCCTTCAAGAGGAAGACGAGCACGCCCGCCGCCACCGCGCCGCCCGCGACCTGGGCAATGACGTAGCCCGGTAGGTCCTTCCAGGCAAAGCGCTTTGCCGCGCAGAGGCCGACGGTGACCGCCGGGTTTAAATGGCAGCCGGAGACGTGGCCAAGGCCGTACGCGCACCCGAGCACCGTGAGGCCGAACGCGAGCGAGACGCCGAGCAGGCCGATGCCCACCGAGGGAAACGCCGCTGAGAAGACGGCGCTGCCGCAACCGCCAAAGACCAAGATGAACGTGCCGATAAACTCCGCGACGAGCTTGCGCATGGTTGGCGACTCGACGCTACCGCGCGGCACTTGTCAACTAGCAAACCAATCGCGGCCCGATATCGTCAATAAGAGCCGCGGGCGATGGCTTCGGTGGCGGCGTTGCAGAGCAGGTAGACGCCCATGCCCAGCTTCGCGAAGCGCTCGTCCTTGGTCTTGCCTTCGACGAAGCGCTTGTAGATCTGCTGGCCGATGACGGCGATCTTGAAGAGCGCGAAGACCGAATAGAAGAGCATTCCCGAGACGTCGCGGCCCGAGGCCTTGGCGTACTCGTCGATGACCTCTGCGCGGGTATAGCTGCCGGGAATGAACGTGGGCCCGAAGGCGAACTGCTTCAATGGCTCGGGATCGGTCTCTTCGACCCAGTAGCCAATGGTGGTGCCCAGGTCCATCAAGGGGTCGCCGGCGGTGGCCATCTCCCAGTCGAGAATGCCGACGACGCGCGTTGGATCATTCGAAGAGAGCACGAGGTTGTCGTGCTTGAAGTCGTTGTGGATGAAGGCCGAACCGCGCTCGGCCGGAATGCGCTCGTTGAGCCATTTGGCGACGTTGTCGGCCTCGGGCACTTCGTCCGTCCTGGCGTCGTGCCAGCGCTTCGTCCAGCCTTCCACCTGGCGCCTCACGAAGCCTTCGGGCTTGCCTTCGAGACCCGCGGCCTTCCAATCCACGGCGTGCAGCGAAGCCAGCGTGCGCACCAGCGCCTTCGAGAGCGCCCTGGTCTGTTCCGGCGTCGGCTTCTCGGGCGGATTCGGCCCGCGCAGGATGGAGCCGCGGATGGGCTCCATCAGATAGAACGGCGCGCCGAGGACCTGGGGATCCTCGCAGAGCGCGACGACCTTGGGCGCGAGCGGAAAGACCGGATGCAGCTTCTGCAGGATCTTCCCTTCCCGGCCCATGTCGTGCGCGCTCTTCACCTTCGAGCCGAAGGGCGGCCGGCGCAGCACCAACTCGCGGTCGCCGACGCGGACCATATAGGTGAGATTGGAGTGGCCGCGGGGAAATTGTTGCTGTGACAATGATTGCCACGGCAAATTCTGCTCGCGCAGCCAGTCGCCCAGCTTGACCAGATCGAGCTCTTCGCCTTCCCGCACCTCGCGAGGAGCGTCGACCTTCATTTGCTACCCGCCTCGAACTTGCGCAGCCAGGTCTTGGCCACGACGCCCTTGTGCACCTCGTCCGGGCCGTCGTAGATGCGCGCCGCCCGCTCGTGGCGGAACCACCAGGCCAGCGGCGTGTCGTCGGTCATGCCGAGCGCGCCGTGCACCTGGATGGCGCGGTCCACCACCTCCTGCAGCACGCCGGCCACGAAGTACTTCACCGCCGAGATCTCCGACCGCGCCCCGCGCTGGCCCTCGCGCTGCATCTTCCAGCCCGCGTGCAGGACGAGCAGCCGCGCGGCGTCGATGGAGGCGCGGCTCTCCGCGATCCACATCTGCACCTGCTGCTTGGTGCCCAGCATGGTCCCGGGCTGCAGCTCGCGAGTGGCGGCGCGCTTGCACATCATCTCAAAGCTGCGTTCGCAGATGCCGATCCAGCGCATGCAGTGGTGAATGCGGCCCGGCCCCAGCCGCTCTTGCGCCAGCGCGAAGCCCGCCCCGCGCCCGCCCAGGATGTTCTTCAGCGGTACGCGCACCTCGTTGTATTCAATTTCGCTGTGGGTCGGCCAGCCGTCGCCGCCCGGGCCCATGACGGGGATGTTGCGCACCAGCTTGAAGCCCTTGGTGTCGCAGGGGACGATGATCATCGAGGCGCGCAAGTGCGGCGCGTTGTCGGGGTCGGTGACCGCCATGACGATGGCGAAGGTGGCTCCGTCGGCGCTGCTGGTGAACCACTTCTTGCCTTGAATGACCCACTCGCCGTCGTCTTCCACGGCCGTCGTGTCCATCCAGGTCGGATTGCTTCCCGCCCGCCCGGGCTCGGTCATGGAGAAGCAGCTGCGGATGGCGCCGCTGCGAACCGGCTCCAGGAACTTCTCCTTCTGCTCGTCGGTGCCGGCGAGGTGCAAGAGCTCCATGTTGCCCGCGTCGGGCGCCTGCGCGTTGGTCGAATAGTGGCCCAGCGGAGACCGGCCCAGCTCCTCGCTGACCCGCGCGAACTCCTCCAGCGGCAGCTGCTGCTGCGGCGTCCAGATGCCGGCCTCCTTGGCCGCGGCGCGCGCGGCGTTGAGCGCGGGCTGCAGCGACGCCCACGGCTCGTGCAGCTTCAGCTCGAGCGGAATGACGTGCTTCTCCATGAAGGCCCGCGTCTTGGCGACGAAGGCTTCCGTCTTGGGGCTCAGCGAAAAGTCCATCAGCGCACCGTCATTTGCGCCGCGTCGTCCAGATGCGGCGTCTCGTTGAAGGTAAGGAGCGAGAACCGATCGCCGGCGGCGCGCTCTGGCGCCCCTGGCAAGATCGATCCGCCGCTCGAAAAAAGAAACTCCGACACCGACGAATTCCGCACCCGGAAAGCAGTACTCAACGTCTCTAGATCGGTAAGGCGGGTCGCCTGCTGCAGCGCCAGCGCGACCACTCCTGCGCTGGTGAAGAACGCTACGCGTTTTCCCCGAGCTTCGAACTGCGCGTCGGCGATCGCTTTGCGGACGCGAGACTGGAAGTCGACCCACGGCTCGACACCGTCGGTGTGGATCTCGCCGCGCAGCCACAGATGCAAGGTCGCGCCGAAGAGCCGGGCGAAGGCCTTGGCCCTGGGCGCGTTGCCGTCGGCAGCCACCATGGCGTCGCTCAGCGTCTGCAAGTGGCCGTGCTTCGCGTAGAGCTCGGGCATGTGCTCCGCGAAGAGCGGCTCCACGCGCATCTCATCCAGCGCGTCGAGCATCACAGGAGTTGGAAGGCCGGCGTGGTCCGCGACAATTTCGGCGGTCCGCTGCTGGCGCACGCGAGGGCCGCAGAAGACGCGGTCGAAGGTGGTGTTGCGCCGCTTCCAGCACGCCCCCAACAGCTTCGCCTGCAGCTCCCCCAGAGTGGAGAGCCGGTCGTAGTTCTCAGCGAATGCCGA